>JAGXHO010000263.1 GCA_024636105.1 Trueperaceae bacterium
ACCGCACGCAGGCGGCGCTCTACGCGCTCCGCGAGGGCATCGCCACCCTGGAACCCGGCGAGAACCGTTGAGCGACGGTCCGGCGCTGCGCCCGTCGACGAGCGGCGGCGCGGCGGCGGGCGGTTCCGATGCCGGCGAGGTCGTGGTGCGCGCCGGCTGCGGTCGCACGCGCGCCGTGCCGGCCGCGGAGGTCGCGCGCGCAGGGGCGCCGGCGGTGTGGGCCTTCGTCACGCTGGACTTCCCCGAGTGCCCCGGGTGCCCCCACCGCGTCGATCCCGAGGGGGCCCCTTCGTTCTGCGCTTGGCGGCCGGCGGACGCCCCCCATCCGTTCGCGGCCCTCGCAGCCTGGCGCGAACCGACGTGAGGGGCGCCGAGCTAGACCGGCGCCTGCGCGCCCACCTCAAAGCGATCGCCGAGACCGCAGCGCCGCCGTTCGCCGAAGGGCGCCGTGGCGCCCTCGTCGCAGAGCTCTGGCGCCGCGCGGGGCTGGAGCCTGACGTCGACGACCTCGGGAACGTGGTCGCCGAGCTCCGCGGGGGGACCGGGCCGCGGGTGCTGCTCGCCGCCCACCTCGACAGCGTGTTCCCCGAGGGTACGGACGTGCGCGTGCGCGAAGAGGCCGACGACCGCTGGAGCGGACCGGGGATCGGCGACGACGCGTCCGGGTTGACGGTGCTGACCGTGCTCGCCGAAGAAGCGGCCGCGGGGCGACCCGAGCGGCGGCCCCGGCTCGTGCTGGCGGCGACGGTGGGGGAAGAGGGGCTCGGCGACCTGCGCGGGGCACGGCGCGTGGTGGCCGACCACGCCGGAACGATCGACGCCTTCGTCGCGGTCGATGGCCACCTGGGTCAGGTGGTGGACGCGGCGGTCGGATCGCGGCGGATCGAAGCGCGCTTCCGCGCCCAGGGCGGCCACGCCTGGGGCGACCACGGGGCGCCCAGCGCCGTGCACGCGCTCGGCGACGCCATCCACGCGCTGGCGCGGGTTCCGGTGCCGAGGGACCCCCGCTCGTCGCTCAACGTCGGTCTGGCGTCGGGTGGGTCGTCGGTGAACGCGATCGCCGAGGAGGCGCGGCTCACGGTCGACGTGCGCAGCGTCGCGCCGGCGACGCTCGAAGGGCTCGTCACCGAGACGCAGCGGCGGCTGCGCGGTGTGGCGCGCCGGCATGGCGTCGAGTTGGAGCTGCGCAACGTCGGCGATCGACCCGCTGGGCGCACGGCGGACGCCGCCCTCGTCGCCGCCGCTCGCGCAGCCCTGGCACGGGTCGGGATGATGGCCACCGTCGCGGCCAGCAGCACCGACGCCAACGCTGCCGTGGCAGCCGGCGTCCCGGCGATCGGGTTCGGCGTCGCCACCGGGGGCGACGCCCACCGCCTGGGCGAGTGGCTCGACCCCCGGTCGCTGAGCGTCGGGTACACCGCGCTCGAGCACCTGCTCGGCGAGCTGGCGCGCGGCTGAGCGCCGGTGCCCGCCGCCGGCAACGTGGTCAGCCGTGCGCGCGGCCGCGGCGTTCGCGGCGAGCCTGAAGCGCGAGGTCGTCGACCTGTTCGTTGCGGGTGTGGCCGGCGTGCCCTTTCGTCCATGTCCACCGCACCTGGTGCGTGCCGCTGAGTTCGAGCAAGCGCTCCCACAGGTCGCGGTTCTTGACCGGCTGTTTGGAGGCCGTGCGCCACCCGTTGCGCTGCCAGTTCGCGAGCCAGCCATCGGTGAAGGCCTTCTTCAGGTACTGACTGTCGGTGACGATCGTGACCTCGCACGGTTCGGTCAGCGCCTCGAGGGCGCGCACCGCGGCGGTCAGCTCCATCCGGTTGTTCGTGGTCCCGGCCTCGTACCCGCTCGCCGTGCGCTCGAAGCGACCGAAGGCGAGGTGGTAGGCCCAGCCCCCTTCGCCGGTCTGGGTCTCGCACGATCCGTCGGTCGTCGCGACGAGCCGCTTCGGCGTCGGCGGGCTCGGAGAGGGTGGCTTCGGCGCGTCCATCGTGGCGCATGCTACCAAGCACCGCGCCGGCCGCCGCCGACGCGGACGAACCTTGTACAAGGTGCGTATCAGGGTGCCCAACGCACGGTGTGCGTGAGGGACGAGAGCCGCTCGAAGCCACGACGGCTACTGGCCACGATGCGCTTGACATCTGTCCAAGGTTGGACCTATGCTCTGGACAGAGCTTTATCAGAGGTTGTTCAAGCCCCGGCGATGCCCCCATCCCCGGAGCACCAGGAACGGAGTCGCCGATGGCGCGAGGCAAGTACACGGTCAACGAGGTCGAAGAGCGCACCGGCGTACCGGCCTCGACGCTTCGTCAGTGGGAGCGTCGGTACGGGCTTCCGATGCCCGAGCGCTCCGACGCCGGGTACCGCCTGTACGGCGACGGCGACCTCGGCGACATCCGCGCGATGAAGGCGCACGTCGACGACGGCGTGCCGGCGTCGCGCGCCGCCGCGATGGTCAAGGAGCGCGCTCTGCCCGTCTCCGGGCCGCGTCCCGTCGCCTCGCTGCGCAGCGACCTCGTCGCCGCCCTCGTCGACCTCGATGACGAGCGGTCGGACCGCGTGCTGAGCGAAGCCCATGCTCTGCACACGGTCGAGGCGGTCGTGCTCGAACTGCTGGGACCGGCGATGATCGACCTCGGCAACCTCTGGCACGACGGCAAGATCGCGACCACGACCGAGCACTTCGCCTCGAGCTACGTGAACGGTCGCCTGCGGGCGCTGCTCGCCCTCGCCGGCGGCCAGCGCTCCAGTCCGAGCGTGATCGTCGCCTGCGCGCCGCTCGATCAGCACGAGCTCGGCGCCCTCATGCTCGCCGTCATGCTGCGTCGCCACGGCTATCAGGTCTACTTCGTCGGCGCGAACACGCCGGTCGAGGACCTCGCCTCGATGGCGCGCGAGTTGCAGCCCTTCGCGGTCATGATCTCGGCCTCGTCGATCGACTCGGTCCACCAGCTCGTCGACAAGCGCGCCCAGCTCGAGGGCATCGCGCCCGTGCTTGCGCTCGGCGGATATGGCTTCAACGCGGACCCGACGCTGGCCGGGCGCGTCGGCGGCCAGTACCTCGGCGCCACCGTGCCCGAGGCGCTCGAGCGGCTCGCGGTCGAGGTGCGCAAGCACGGTGCGGTCGGCGCCCACGTCGAGCGCCGCGAGCACGCCGGCCGCGACCTGCGTGGAGCGCGCGAGTGATCGGCGCCTCCACCGCCATGCAGGTCGATGCCGTGGTCGTCGGAGCGGGCATCGCCGGGGCGACCGCTGCCGCGCTGCTCGCCGCCGCAGGCCGCCGGGTCGTGGTCCTCGAGCGCGATGCCCATGCCGGCGGGTGCGCGGCCTCCTTCGACGATCGCGGCTTCGCGTTCGCGGTCGGTGCGACGGTCGGCATGGGGCTCGAGGAGGGCGGCGTGCTGCGGCGCGTGTACGACCGCGTCGGCCTGGTGCCGCGGTTCGCGTCGGTCGACCCGGCGATCCGGGTGTTCGTCGGCGAACGCACGGTCGATCTCCATGCCGATCGCACCGCTTGGGCGGCCGAAGTCGCGCGCGCCTTCCCCGGTGAGGACGCCGAGAAGCGCCGCTTCTGGTCCGAGGTCGCGGTGCTCGCGCGCGGCCTCGCGCACGCCTCGAAGCGCTTCCCGGTCCTGCCGCTCCAGACCCTCGACGACGCGCTCGACACCGCCCGCGCCGCCCACCCCGTCCTCGTGCCCGTCGCTCTGCGGTTGCGCTCGACGGTCGCCGACCGGTTGCGCCGCCACCGCGTGACCGACCCCGTGCACCGCGCCTTCGTGGACGGCCAGTTGGTCGACGCGATGCAGACGACCGCCGACGACTGCGCCGCGCCCAACGGCGCTCTCGCCCTCGACATCTACCGCCATGGAGCGCAGTACGTGCCGGGCGGCCTCGCATCGATCGCCGACGACCTGCTGGCCAGCGTCGTGCGGCGCGGCGGCGAGGTGCGCTTCGCCACCCGCGCCCGGCGGCTGCTCGTCGACGCCACCGGTCGCATCGCCGGCGTCGCCACGCGCGCTGGAGAGGTGCGCGCGCCCGTCGTCGTCTCCGCGGTACCGCTCGCGAACACCGCCGAGCTGCTCGGCGCCGAGGTCCCGACCCGCCTCCACCGGCGCGCGGAGGCGCAGCGCGGTCGGCAATGGGGCGCCTTCACCCTCTACCTCGGGGTCGACGAGCGCGCGCTGCCGAACGACGTCCGCCCGTTCCTACAGGTGACGGCCGTCCCCGAGTCCGGTGCGCGCACGCCGGTCCACGACGGTGGCAACCTGCTGATCTCGGTCTCGCCGGCCTGGGACCGAGCCCGTGCCCCCGAGGGCAAGCGCGCCATCACCGTCTCCACGCACGTGGACGCGGGCCACTGGATGGCGCTCGCCGCCGATCCGCAGGCGTACGCGACCGCCAAGGCGGCCTTCACCGAGCGCCTGCTCGATCGCGTCGAGGTGGCGTTGCCCCACGTGCGCGACGGGATCGAGGTGCTGCACGCCGGCACGCCCCGCACCTTCCATCGCTACACCCGCCGCGCCGAGGGTGCGGTGGGCGGCCTGCCGCAGACGCTGGCGCACGCCAATTTCGCCGCGGCGTCGCACCGCACCGACGTCCCGGGCCTGTTCCTCGCCGGCGACACCGTCTTCCCGGGCCAAGGCACGCTGGGCGTCGCCATCTCCGGGTTCGTCGCCGCCCGCAGCGCAGTTCGCTACGGCGCGCGCATGCGGCGCCTCGCGACCCCTACGGAGGCCACCGCCGGCCACCGCGTCCCGCCCATCCCCCAACCCACCCGCGGCCCCCGAAGGTCCGCGCCGACCCAGGAGGTCTCCGCATGACCATCTCGCCGCGCTACCGCTCCGAACCCACCCGCCCCTCCACCCGAACCCCCCTCGACGCGTCCGTTCCGGCCGCGACCGCGAGCGCGACCAGCGCCCCGGAGGCCCCCGTGCAGACCCTGACCTTCCAGCGCCGCCAGACCCTGTACCACTCGGGCGACGCCGCCCAATCCGTCTTCCGCGTCCGCGACGGCCTCGTGCGCATCACCCGCATGACGCCCGAGGGCCGCGTCCTGACGGTGCGCCACCTGATGCCGGGCGACTTCTTCGGCGAAGAGGCGATGGACGATGGCAAGCGCGAGGAGGTCGCGGAGGCGCTCACCACGGCGCAGATCGAAGCGATCGACCCGGCGCTGATCAACCAGCAGGACCTGATGGCGATCACGCGCTCCTTGTCGCACCAGATGCAGCGCCTGATGGATTACGAGTACCACCTGCAGACCGGCGACCTGCGCCAGCGCGTGGCGCGCTACCTGCTCGAGCTGGCCAAGACCCCGCTCGCCAAGCACGACGGCGCCGGGCGCCCGGTGATCTCCGCCACCCACGAGCTGGTCGCCGAGGGCACCGCGAGCACCCGCGAGTCGGTGTCGAAGATCATCACCGAACTCCGCGCCGAGGGGCTGATCTCGTCGGGCTACCGCAGCATCACGCTGGTCGACGCCGAGGCGCTCGACGAGGTGTCCGAAGGCTTCTGAACGCCCAGATCCGACTCGAAACGCCCCTGCCGCGATCGTCGCGGCAGGGGCGCTCGCATTCCGGGGCGCTGCCGGTTCACGTCTGCTCGAGCACCACCACCGCTGCGGCGTGGTCGCGGGCGTGGGTGAGCGTGAGGTGCGCGCGCCACCCTTCGCGCGCCATCCGCGCCGCGACCTCGGGCGCGAACGCCAGCGTGGGCGCCTGACCCTCGTTCCGCAGGACGCCGACGTCGTGCCACGACAGGCGCTCGAGCCAGGTCTTCTGGAAGGCTTCCTTGGCGGCGAAGCGGGCGGCGAGCGCGGGCGCCGGATCGCGTCGGGCGACGGCGAACGCCGTTTCCTCGGGCGTGAAGCAGCGCGCCAGGAAGCGCTGGGGGTGGGCCAGGTACGCGCGCCGCACGCGCTCGATCTCGACCAGGTCGAGGCCCACGGCGACGATCACGCCCGGCCGCGTCCATCGGACGCGCCGAGTTCGCCGGCCGCGCCGTTCCCCGGTTCGGCGGGGCGACCGGGCGCGAGCAGCTCTTCGATCCCGTCGGGTCCGGCGATGAAGGCGCGCTCGACCATCCCCAGGAACAGCCCGTGTTCGATCACCCCCGGCACCGCGTCGACGGCCGCGGCGAACGCGAACGCATCGAAGCCGCCGCGCATGCGGCAGTCGACCACCAGCTGGCCGTTGTCGGTCACCACGGGTTCGCCCCGCTCGGTGCGCAGCACCGGGTCGGCGCCGAGCGCGCGAAGCCGCTCCGCGGTGCGGCGCCAGCCGAAGGCGACCACCTCCACCGGCACCGGCGCGCGGTCGCCGAGGAACGCCACCCGCTTGGATCGGTCGCCGATCAGCAGGAAGCGCGTGGCTGCGGCGGCGACGACCTTCTCGCGGGTGAAGGCCCCCCCGAGGCCCTTGATGGCGTCGAGGGTCGTGGTGACCTCGTCCATGCCGTCGATCGCCACGTCGACGCCGTCGGCGGGGAGGTCGATCAGCGGCACCTTGGACTCACGTGCCAACCGCTCGGTCGCGACCGAGGTGGCGACGCCACGGATGTCGTGCAGCTCGTGCGTCGCCAAGCGGCGGCCGAGCTCGCGCACCATGTGGACCGCGGTGCTCCCGGTGCCCAGCCCCACGGTCATCCCGGAGCGGACGTGATCGAGCGCCGCGTGCGCGGCGCGTGCCTTCCAGCGTTCGACGTCGGTCATCGGATCCCCTCGAAGCGGCCGAACCGCGGCCGCGTCGGGGCCAATCTACCCGACCCGGCCGGCGCGGCGACCGCGGGTAGACTGAGCGACGTGACCGCGCTCGCCGACCCGCCCTCCATCGTCCTCGCCTCAGGGTCGCCGCGCCGCCGCGAGCTGCTCGCCGGCCTCGGACTCGCCTTCGCGGTCGACGTTCCCGACGTGGACGAGGCGCGCGCGCCCGGCGAGGACGCGGCCTCGATGGTCCTGCGGTTGGCGCGCGCGAAGGCCTCGGCCGTCGCGGCGCGGCGGGCGGGCGCGCGCGAGCGGCCGGTAGCGTCCGGTGGCGCCGACGCGGCGACCGCGCCCTTGGTGATCGCCGCCGACACCACCGTCGTCGTGGACGGCGTCGTGCTCGAGAAGCCGCGCGACGTCGCCGAAGCGGAGGCGTTCGTGGCGCGCCTCGCCGGCCGGGTGCACGAGGTGCACACCGGCCACGCGCTTCGCCTCGGTGAGCTCGAGCTGGCCGCGGTGGTCACCACCCGGGTCCGCTTCCGGCCGCTCGACCCCGACGAGGTGCGGGCGTACGCCGCTACGGGCGAAGGGCTCGACAAGGCGGGGGGGTACGCCATCCAGGGGCGGGGCGCGGCGCTGGTGGAGGGCATCGAGGGGTGCTACGGCGCCGTCGTGGGGTTGTCGCTGCCGTGGCTGGTGGTCGCGGCGCGGCGCCTGGGGGTGCGGCTTGCCTAGCTTCGTCCGCGCTTGGTACGTCTTCGTGGTGCTCGCGCTGCTCACGTTCGCGCTCACGGCCTTCGTCGGCCGGGTGCCGGCGTCGCTGTCGGCGGCCGTCGCGCTGCCCAACGCGGCGCTCTACCGCGCCGGCGTGCACCTGCGCGAGACGGTGGCGGCGATGCTGGAGCGGAGCGCGTACCGCGCCGAGATCGAGGTGCTGCAGAGCGACCGCGTCGCGCTCGAGGAGCAGGTGCGGCGCCTCGAGCTGCAGGTCGATGGACTCGAGCGCTTGCTCGACGCCCGCCGCGAGCAGTCGCCGGCGGCGATCGCCAGCGTGGCGGTGATCGCGCGCAGCGCCGGTGGCGTCGGTGACACGCTGACGCTCGCCGTCTCCGGGGTGGCCGGGGTCCTGCCGCAGATGCCGGTCACCAGCGACGCCGGCCTGGTCGGCGTGGTCACCGAGGTCACCGGGCGCACCGCGGTCGTGCGCACGCTGCTCGATCCGCGCTCGCGCGTCGGCGTGACGGTGCGCGACAAAGGGGGGCAGGGGGTCGCGGTCGGCGACGCCGGCGGCGTCGTGCGCGTCGACCGCTTCGTCGCCGAAGGGGCCATCGAGGTCGGCGACGTCGTCGAGACGAGCGCCGTCGGCGGGCTCTTCCCGCGCGGGCTGCGGGTCGGCGTGGTGGTCGAGGTGCTGCCGCAGGACCCGAACGAGTTGCGGCGCTCGTTCCTGGTCGCGCCGGCCGTCGACCTCGCGACGACGCTCGACGTCATCCTCATCGCGCCGCC
>JAGXHO010000264.1 GCA_024636105.1 Trueperaceae bacterium
CAGGAACGCCATGCCGATCGTGCCGAACAGGGTGCCGGCCACGATCGCGCCACCCATGAGCACGCCCACGACGATCATCGCGACCACGAACTTGCCCGCCAGCACCGCGAACCGGTCGGGCTGGACCACGAGGACCGTCTTCCACATCGAATGGGTTCGCTCCTCACCGACGAGCAGGGCGGCGAAGAGCGCTACGACGATCACGTAGAAGGTCGGGGAGACGAAGGCGGGACCGACCAGCCCCAGGCGCGCGATCCCGAAGGGCGAGGCGAACTCCTGGAGCAGCGGCGCCATACCGCCGAGATCGTTCGCGATGGCGCCGAGGTTGTCGAGCAGCACGCGGCCGACGATGAGCGCCAGCACCGGCAGCAGGACCCACCAGAGGCCGGCGACGACCCACGTGCGGCGCTTGCGGCGCACCTTGAAGAGCTCGGCCCGTACGACGTTCGCGAAGGCGTTCACGACGGCCTCCCATCGCCCTTGAGCAGGCGCAGGTAGGCGCCTTCGAGGTCCTCGCTCGTCCGCTCGGCGTCGCTGATCTCGACGCCGGCGCGCACCAACCGGGCGACGAGCGCGTCGGCATCGGCCGCCGGCACGTCGACGTGCGCGCCGCGGTCGCCGTCCGCTTCGGGCGCGTACCCGAGGTCGCGGAGCGCCGCGACGAGCGCGGCACCGTCGTTGGCGCGCAGGCGGTAGCGGACCGAGGTGGCGTCGAGCCGATGCAGGAGGGCGTCGAGCGGACCGTCGAACACCAGCTTGCCCGCTTCGATCGCCAGGATGCGGTCGACGAGCTTCTCGATCTCGGCCAGGATGTGGCTGCTGACCAGGATGGTGACCCCGGTGGCGGCGACGGCCCGCAGGTTCTCGCGGATCTCGGCGATGCCGACCGGGTCGAGCCCGTTCGTCGGTTCGTCGAGGAGCAGGACCTCGGGCTCCCAGATCAGCGAGCGGGCGAGGCCGAGCCGCTGGCGCATCCCCTGCGAGTAGGCGCGCACGCGCTTCTCGGCGGCCTGGTCGAGCTTGACGAAGCCCAGCACTTCCTCGATGCGGCGCGGCGGTACGCCGCCGTGGAGCAGCGCTGCGTGGCGCAGGTTATCGCGGCCGGTCATGTAGGGGTAGAAGCTCGGCTCTTCGATCATGGTGCCGACGCGCCGGAGCCCCGGTCCGGGCACGCGCTCGCCCAGGACGCGGCCCTCGCCGCCACTAGGACGGATCAGGCCGGCGAGCATCCGCAGCGTGGTCGTCTTGCCCGCGCCGTTCGGGCCGAGGAAGCCGACGATCTCGCCGCGCTGGATGGCGAAGCTGACGTCGTCGACGGCGGCGGTCCGACCGTAGCGCTTGGTGAGGTTGCGGGCGACGATCGCGTCCAACGGGGGCCTCCGGCGCCGCGACCGCGGAGGGTCGGGCCGCGCCATGCTAGCACCGCGAGGCGCCTCGGTCCATGTCCGGTCCACGCGCGCTGCGCGTCGCCGTCACTCCTCGGTCGGTTGCCGCGTCATGAGCTCGAGCAGCACCGACGCGGGCGCCTTGCCGCCATGCACCACGGCGAAGACGGCGCTCGTTAGAGGCAGGTCGAGGCCGTGGGCGTGCGCGTAGGCAGCGATGTGGGCGACGGTCGTCAGGCCCTCGGCGGTGAGGCCCGAATCCTGGAGTTCGGCGAGGGTCGCGCCGCGCGCCAGGCGCTCGCCGGCTTGGTGGTTGCGCGATCCTGACGACGAGCACGTGGCCATCAGGTCCCCGAGCCCGGCGAGCCCGTAGAACGTGCGCGCCTCGCCGCCCAAGCGGGTGCCCAGCCGCACGAGCTCCGCGAGCCCGCGCGTCACGAGCGCCGCCTTGGTGTTGTCGCCGAGGTCGAGCGCGTCCGACATCCCGGCGGCGAGCGCGATGACGTTCTTGACCGCACCCGAGACCTCGACGCCGATCAGGTCGGCGGAGCGGTAGACGCGGAACGTCGGTTGCGTGAACCACCCCTGTACGGCGTGCGCCAACGCGTCGTCGCGCGACGCGGCGGTGGCTGCGGCGGGCCGGTCGCGCCCGATCTCGGCGGCGAGGTTCGGGCCGGAGAGTGCGGCGACGGGCACATCGGGGTGCCGCTGCTGCACGCGCTGCGACAGGCGGACGAGCTCGGCGTCGACGAACCCTTTGGCGCACGAGACGATCGCTCGCGGCCGCGGCAACACGGCGAGGAGCCCCTCCGTGGCGCGCACGGGTACGGCGAGGACCACGGCGTCGGCATCGGCGACGGCGGCCGTGAGGTCGCTCGTCGACCGGACGCGGGGTCCGAGCGTCGCTCCGGGGAGGTGGCGGGCGTTCTCGCCCGCGATCGCGATCGCGGCGGCGTGCTCGGGATCGCGCGCCCACAGGGCGACGGCGTGGCCGTTGCGGCCGAGCAGGCGCGCAAGCGCGGTGCCCCACGCACCGGCGCCGAGGACGGCGATCCGCGCGGGGCTCGTCGGGACCGTGGGTGACGCGCCAGACATGCTGGCACGCTACCAGGGTCGATCCGCGATGGGTGCTACAGTCCACGATGTTGGTCCGGTGTACGCCGGACGCCGTCCAGGAGGCACCATGCCGGTCTACGTCTACAAGAACCTGACGACGGGGGCCACGTTCGAGATCGAGCAGCGCATCACCGCCGACGCGCTCACGGTCGATCCGACCACCGGCGACCCCGTCAAGCGCCTGATCCAGCCCGTGGGCATCTCCTTCAAGGGTTCGGGCTTCTACGTCACGGACAGCCGCAAGTCCAAGAGCGCGGCGCCCAAGGTCGACGCCACGAAGGGTGACGCGTCCAAGTCGGACGCCTCGAAGTCGGACGCGCCCAAGTCGGACGCGCCCAAGTCGGACGCGCCCAAGTCGGACGCGCCCAAGTCCGACGCGCCGCCGCCCAAGACGGACGTCAAGCGCGCTTCCGGCAGTTCGAGCGCCGCGGGCGACTGAGCGCTCGTCCCACACGAGAAGCGCGCCACCGTCGTAGCGACGGTGGCGCGCTTCTCGTTCCGGTGCGGGATCTGGCGCCGGGCGTCAGCGCGCTTCGACGAAGCGGACCTCGTAGAGCACGGGCCAGAGCTTGCCCGTGAGCCACCAGCGGCCGGTCGCTGGGTCGTGGGCGACGCCGTTGAGCACCGCGTTCGGGTCGGTGCGCAGCGCCGGGTCGTTCGGCACCAACGCCGCGGCGTCGATCACCGCGTCCACCCGGCCGTCGGCCTTGACGATGCGAACGAGCTCCGTCGTCAGCCACACGTTCGCGATCACGTGTTCGCCGACGCAGGCGAGCTCGTTGAGGCGCTCGACCGCACGTCCGTCGAGGCGCACCTCGACGTGGCCGAGCAGCTCGAAGGTGGCGGGGTCGCGCCGCTGCAGCCGCGACGACCCGTCGCTCATCCAGAGTTCGCGGCCGTCGAAGCACAGCCCCCAGCCCTCGCCCTCGTAGGCGAAGCGGTCGACCTCCTCGAACGTCTCGAGGTCGTAGACGAGCGCCGTGCCCTCGCGGTACGTCAGTTGGACGAGGCGGTCGTCGACCCGCGCGAGGCCCTCCGCGAAGAAGCGCGCGTCGAGCGCTCGGGCGCGTACGACCGTGCCGGTCTCGAGCACGACCTCACGGAGGTCGGAGAGGCCGTAGCGTCCCGTGCTCTCGAAGAGGCGCCCGTCGTGGAACAGCAACCCTTGCGTGAACGCGTTCCGGTCGTGCTCGTAGGTGGCGACGACCTCCGGCGTCCACCGCTCGACGTCGGCGGCGCTGCACGCGGCGAGCAGCGCGACCGCGGCGCTGGCGGCGAGGGCGCGCACCAGGCTCCGGAGGGCGCTGCGCTGCGTGCGGCTCATCGCGCGCCCTCGGACGCCGCGCCCTCGAGCGCCGCGCCGTTGGGCGCCACGAGGTCGGCGACCGCGGCCCACACTGCGTTCGCCAGCACGTCGGCGTCCTGGTCGGCGTCGAGCCGGCGCCAGCGCTCGGGATCCGCGTCCGCCTGCGCGGCGAACCCGGCGCGCGCACGGCGGTGGAACGCCAGATCGGCGGCCTCCAAGCGGTCAGGGCGCCCTCGAGCGGCCACGCGCGCCAGCCCGACCGCCGGGTCGAGGTCGAGCAGCACCACTCGATCGGGAACGCACCCCTGCACGGCGCGGGCGTTCACGTCGGCCACCCACGCCAGCTCGAGCCCGCGGCCGTGCCCTTGGTACGCGACCGACGCGGCGGCGAAGCGATCCGAGAGCACCACGCGGCCGGCCGCTAGGGCGGGCGCGATCACCTCGCTCACGTGTTGCGCACGGCCGGCGGCGTAGAGCAGGAACTCTGCGAGCGGGTCCACGCGCAGATCGGGGTCGAGCAGGACCTCGCGCACCCGGTCGCCCATCGGGGTGCCCCCCGGTTCGCGGGTCTGCAGCGGCTCGATGCCCGCCGCCCGGAGTCGCCCGGCCAGCCGCGCGATCTGCGTCGACTTGCCCGCGCCTTCGGGCCCCTCGAACACGATGAAGCGCCCTCGCGGAGGCTGGGTCGGCATGCTCATAGCCCGGTCGGAAGCAGGACGAACTCGGTCGCGAGGCCGAAGCGTTCGCGCAGTTGGGCCGCCAAGAGGTTCACGCCGATGGTCTCGGTCATGTAATGGCCGGCGAAGAGCGCGTTGATGCCGCGTTCGAAGGCCTCCGGGAACACGTCGTGCTTTGGTTCGCCGGTGAGGAAGGCGTCGAGCCCCGCGTCGGCGGCGGTCACGACGTCCCAGGCCGCCGCGCCGCTGACGATGCCGAGGGTGCGCACCTCCAGCGGGCCGCCGGCGTGCACGAGCACCGCTTCGCCGAGCTCCTTCTCGATCCGGTCGGCCAGGTCGCGCAGCGAGACGGGGGTGGGAAAGACCCCCTGCACGCCGATCGGCTTCCCCTTCCAGGTCGCGAAGTCGGCGAGCTCGTCGAGGCCGAGGATCCGGGCGAGCCCCCAGTTGTTGCCGACCTCCTTGTGCGCGTCGAGCGGGACGTGCGCGGTGTAGAGCCCGATCCCCTTGTCCAGCAGGAAGCGCACGCGGCGCGCGTGCATGCCGACGATCGCCTTGGGCTGCCCCCAGAACAGTCCGTGGTGGGTGACGAGGAGGTCGGCGCCCATGTCGGCCGCCTGTTCGAAGGCGGCGAGGGTCGCGTCGACGGCGAAGGCCACCTTCGTGACCTCCTCGCGCCCTTCCACCTGGAGGCCGTTGAGCGAAGGGTCGTCGTACGCCTGCACGTCGAGGTAGGCGTCGAGCCAGCGGACGAGGTCGTCGCGATGCATG
>JAGXHO010000265.1 GCA_024636105.1 Trueperaceae bacterium
GAGCACCTCGTATCCGAGGGGCCCGAGCGCGTCCCGTGCGGCTTGCGTGAGCTCCATGGCGTCCTTTCCGGTCCCGAACGAAGCGAGGGCGGGTCCGCGAACCCACCCTCGCCGGTGCCGGGACGTTGTCCGCCCGCGAGTCTAGCACGTCGAACCACGAGGGTCGTCGGGGCGCTTGCAGGCGGGCGGACGCCCGGGTACACTTCGCCGCAGATGCGACGGACTGCGCGAGCTACGCGGTAACGGTGGACCGCCCGGGGGGGAGCCCCGGGCTCGACCACCGGTGCTGGGGACCGACCCGACGTG
The DNA here is from genome assembly GCA_024636105.1 of Trueperaceae bacterium. Next base: position 307 of record JAGXHO010000265.1, read on the forward strand.
GGTGCGGTCCCCTTCGCTTTGGCCGCGTTCGCGACGTGCGGCCGGAGCCACCGCAACCGACGCCGACGCCGATGGAGCGAGAGGACGCGATCATGGACGCTGGACCCTGGATGGACGACGTGCTGCTGTTGACGCCCGGCCCGACCCCGCTGCATCCGCGGGCGGCCGCGGCGCTGACGTGGCCGATGCGCGGGCACATGGACCCGGACGTCTTCGCCTACAACGACGGCATCGTGGCCGACCTGCGCGCCTTGTACGGCGCGGCGCCGGACGCGTTCACGTGCCTGCTCGCGGGAAGCGGCTCGCTCGGCATGGAGGCCGGGCTCGCGAACCTGCTCGAGCCCGGCGACTCGGTGGTGGTCGGCACGAACGGCGTCTTCGGCGAGCGCATGGCGAACATGGCCGGGCGCCTGGGCGCCCAGGTGCACCGCGTCGTGGCGCCCGCCGGCGAAGCGCTCGACCCCGAGCGGATGCGCGCCGAAGCGCACCGCATCCGCCCCAAGCTGCTGGCGTTCGTCCACGGCGAGACGTCCACCGGCGTCCTAAACCCGGTCGAGGAGCTCGCGGCCGTCGCCCACGAGGTGGGGGCGCTCTTGTCGGTGGACGCGGTCACGACCGTCGGCATGCTGCCGTTCGACATGGCCGGTTGGGGCGTCGACTACGCCTACACCGGCTCGCAGAAGTGCCTCTCGGCGCCTCCGGGGCTCGCGCCCGTCGCCGTGTCGGCGCGCGCCATGGCGGCCGTCGCCGCGCGCCGGACGCCGGTCGTGACCTGGTACGCCGATCTGCTCGGCATGGAGGCGTACTGGGCGCTCGAAGGGGGCCGCAGGTACCACCACACGGTCCCGATCCACCTCCACTGGGCGACGGGCGAAGCGATCCGCGCCGCCCTCGAAGAGGGCGTCGCGGCGCGCAGCGAGCGCGCTCGCCGCACCGGCGCTGCGGTCCTCGAGGCCCTGGGGACCGTGGGGTTCGCGGCCTTCGTTCCGGCCCCGGTGCGGCTGCCGACCGTGCTCACGGTCCGCCTCCCGGACGGCCTCGACGACGCGGCGGTGCGGCACACCCTGCGCGAGGTCGCCCGCGTGAGCCTCACCGGCGGCCTCGGGGCCACGGCAGGGAAGGTCTGGCGTTTGGGCCTCATGGGTGAAGCGGCCCGCCCGGAGCCGTACCGGGCGCTGATGGTGGCTTTGGCCCAGGTGTTGCCGGCCCACGGGATCCCCGATGCCGTCGGCCTGCCGGCCGCCTTCGACGCCGCGTGGGCGGCGACGGCGCCCGTGGCCGCCGGCGCGTGATCGCGGCCGCAGCCACGGACGCCGGCCTGCCGGACGTCGAGCTCCTGCGCGTCGACCCGCGGCTCGAGGACCTGGCGGCGTCGCTCTTCTGGGCGACCTTCCCGCACCGCCGCTTGGGCAAGGCACCGGCCGATCGCGACGGCCGCGTGCCGCTCCTGCTCGATGCACCGCTCGACCCGCGCGAGGACGTGCGCTGGCGCGGTGCCCTGGACGCGCTGCTGCGCGATCGGGCGGCATCGGGCGCCTTCGTGCGCGAGGTGCGCGATCGCGCAGGATGCCGCGAAGAGCTCGCGCTCCCGGTCGCGCCCGTGGCGTACGCGGGTGGCTCGTGGCTCGTCGGACCGTTCGCGACCGAAGGCGCCGCCGACGCCTGGGCGGCGCAGCGCTTGGCGCGCCCCTGGGTGCACGACGTGGTCGCGCACGCCGGCGCGCACTACGCCGACGTCTTCCTGGGCGACCCGGACGCGACGGTGGGCTGACCGCGCCCATCCGACCCGTTGACGGCCGGGGCGGCGTGCCGTACGCTCGTCAACGTGATCGAACGCGCGCTGGACCGCCTCCGTTCGCCCTTTACGCCGCACGCGTAGAGGTCGTTCGACGCGTGCCGCGTCCGACCCCCTGCGCACCGCCCCCGCATCCGCGATGGCGGTGCGTTCTCTTTTGACCCCATGCCGCGTGTCCGCACCGCCGAGGAGCCCCAACCCATGGACCACGACGAATCCCTCGCCGCCATCGCCGCCGCGCCCGATGCGCGGTCCCTGCAGGACCTCCGAGTTCGCCTGCTCGGCAAGAAGGGCACGATCACCGAGCAACTCAAGGGGCTCGCGGCGCTCGAGCCCGAAGCGCGCCGCACCGTCGGGCGCGCGCTGCACGAGCGCAAGCAGGCGCTCGAGCACGCGATCGAAGGGCGCAAGGCGAGCTTGGAGCGCGCCGCGCTCGATGCCCGCCTCGCGGCAGAGCGCGTCGACCTCACGCTTCCCGGGGAGCGGGTGCCGGCCGGCGGCCACCACCTGCTCACCCAGGTGACCCACCGATTGCTCGACGTCTTCCGCAGCCTCGGGTACGACGTCGCCGTCGGCCCCGAGCTCGAGGACGACCACCACAACTTCGAGGCGCTCAACTTCCCGCCCGAGCACCCGGCCCGCGACACCCAGGACACCTTCTGGACCACGGACGGACGCCTGCTGCGGACCCACACCAGCCCCATGCAGGTGCGCTACATGCGCGCCCACAGACCGCCGATCAAGGTGGTCGTGCCCGGACGGGTCTTCCGGAACGAGGCCGTGGACGCCACCCACGAGGCGCAGTTCCACCAACTCGAGGCGCTCGTGGTCGGTCCGCGCGTGACGATGGCCGACCTGCGCGGCGCGATCACCGAGATGGCGACGGCGCTCCTGGGCACCGGTACCCGGACGCGGCTTCAGCCGTCGTACTTCCCGTTCGTCGAGCCTGGCGCCGAGTTCGCCATCTGGTGGACCCACCCCAAGACCGGCCGCGAGGAGTGGCTCGAGCTCGGTGGGTGCGGCATGGTGCACCCGAACGTGTTCCGCTCCGTCGGGTACGAGGACGTCACCGGCTTCGCCTTCGGGTTCGGCATCGAGCGCTTGGCGATGGTCAGCACCGGCGTGAACGACATCCGCGACCTCTACCGCGGCGACGTCCGCGTGCTCGAGCAGTTCCGGGGCGTGGCCTGATGCGCGTGCCGCACGGATGGTTGGCCGAGCTGGTGCCGGGCCTTCCGGACCCGGCGACCACCGCCGATCTGTTGGCCGGTCTCGGCCTCGGGGTCGAGTCCGTGGAGGACGTCGCCGGCGCACCCGCCGGCGTGGTCGTCGCGGAGGTCCTGGAGCTCGCGGCCATCGCCGGGGCCGACGCGGTCCGGCGCGCGGTCGTCGACGACGGCACCGGACACCGGGTCGTGGCGTGCGGCGCACCGAACGTCGCGGTGGGGATGCGCGCCGCCTACGCGCCGCCCGGCACGCTGCTGCCGGGCTTCGACGGACCCTTGGAGGTGCGCGACGTCCTCGGGGTGCGTTCCGAGGGGATGCTCTGCAGCCCGCGCGAACTCGGCCTGTTCGATCACGCCGGTGGCCTGCTCGCCCTGGGCCACGACGCTTCGATTGGCGCCCCGCTCGCCGACCTGTGGCCGGCCGAGGTGGTGCTGGAGCTGGAGCTCACCCCCAACCGAGCCGACGCCTTCAGCCTGCTCGGGGTCGCGCGCGACGTGGCCGCGAAGCTGGGCGTCGAGCTGCGCCACCCGGCGGCGGGCCTGGCCGGCGCGGCGGGCGACCCGTCCGTCGACGATGGTCTCACGGTGCGCGTCGCCGACGCGGATCGCTGCCCGCACTTCACGCTGCGGCGCGTCGACGACGTCCGGGTCGGTCCGGCTCCGGTCGCGCTGCAACGGCGCCTCGCGCACCTCGGGGTGCGCCCACGGAACGTCGTGGTGGACGTGACCAACCTGGTGACCTTCGAGCTCGGTCAGCCGTCGCACGCCTACGACCTGCGGGCGCTCGAGGGCGGCGTTCTCGAGGTGCGGCGCGCCCGCGCCGGTGAGCACCTCGTGACCTTGCAGGACGAGCAGCTGACCCTCGACGGCGACGACCTCGTGATCGCGACCCCGGACGGTGCGGGCGGCTCGCGCGCGATCGGGCTCGCGGGGGTGATCGGCGGACGCGAGGACTCGGTCCTCGAGTCGACGACCGCGGTCGCGCTCGAGGTCGCCTGGTTCGAGCCGACCGGCGTGCGCCGCACGGGACGCCGGCACAAGCAGGTCACGGACGCGCGCACCCGTTTCGAGCGCGGGGTCGACCCGGCGCTGGCGGAGCTCGCCTCGGCCCGCGCCGTCGCCCTCCTCGAGGCGGCCGGCGCCGGCCGTGCGCATCCTGGGCTCAGCGTCGCTGGCGCGGCCGCCGGCGCGCGATCGGCCGTCGCCTTCCGGCCGGAGCGGGTCGAGTTCCTCATGGGCTTCGACGTGCCGCGGACCGAACAGCGCCGCATCCTCGAGCGGCTCGGATGCGGCGTCGAAGGCGCGGATACCGACGCCGACGTCTGGCTCGTGCATCCGCCGACGTGGCGCGTCGACCTGGCGATCGAGGAGGACGTGGTCGAAGAGGTGGCGCGCCTGCACGGGTTCGAGCACATCGGCAGCAGCGTCCCGCACCTCGACGTGGCCCCCTCGGCGGGCGACCCCACGCACCGCTTGGTGCGCGAACGGCTCGTCGGCGCCGGTCTGCTCGAGACCATCGGGTACGCGTTCGTCGCGGACGACGACCTGGCCCGGGCACGGGTGCCCGCGGCGGTCGTCCGCCTGGCCGAGCCGCAGAGCGACGCCCGTGCCGTCCTGCGCACGGCGCTCCTTCCGGGACTCCTGGCGGCCGCGCGCACGAACCGCGACGCCCCCTCGC
>JAGXHO010000266.1 GCA_024636105.1 Trueperaceae bacterium
GGCCGAGGGTGTGCGCCAGCGCCAGCGCGTCCGCGAGCCCGATGCCGTGGGTCGACGCGCCGGCGCCCGTGGCGAAGGGGGCGTCGACCCCGTAGCGGCGGCACGTACCCGGCGCGGCACCCGAGACGACCGCGTCGACGAGCACCAGCCGCTCGATCCCGGACCAGGCGTCGATCAACCCGAGCGGGTCGCCGCGCCACGCCTGCACGGCGACGTGCGGCGGCAGCAGGTCGCCCCACGCACGCGCCAACAGGCGCGCCGTGAGCGGACCGGCCGCGTCGTCGCCGCGGTCCTCGTGACCGATCCCGACGACGAGGGTGGGCACGGGCGCCGCGCCCATCAGGTCAACGCCGCTCGACCTCGAGGCGGAGGAAGTGGGTGGCGCACGAGATGCACGGGTCGTGGTTGCGCACCGCCTGTTCGCACAGGTGCTGCAGTTGGTCGGTCGGTACGTCCAGGTGGGCCTCGACCACGTCGCGCACGTCCTGCTCGATGCTCGCTTGGCTCTGGGCGGTGGGGGGCACGATCCGCGCGTCGAGCACGATGCCCTCGTCGTTGATCGTGTAGCGGTGGTACAGCGTGCCGCGCGGCGCCTCGGTGCAGGCGTGGCCGCGACCGGCGCGCGGCGGCACCTCGACGCTCGGTCGATCCGGCGGCTCGTACGCGTCGAGGATGCGGAGCGCCTCGTCGCACGCGTACACGAGCTCGACCGCACGCACCACGATGCTCTGGAACGGGTTGCGCACCACGGGACCGAGGCCGGCGTCCCGCGCCGCCTCCTGCGCCAGCGGCGACAGCCGGTCGTAGTTCAGCGCGTAGCGCGCCAGCGGCCCCACCAGGTAGGGCTCGCCGTCGAGCGTCGCGTGGAGCGCCGTGGAGTGCGGCACGTGCTCCTCGACCACGTGGTCCTCGAAGGCGCTCACCGGCACGTCGAGGCCGCGGCTCGATACGAGCCGCCCCTCGTTGAGCGGGTACTCGTCCGGGTGCGACAGCGACATGAAGACCCGGTCGGGGGTGACGTCGGGGAACTCGAAACCGGCCACCCAGCGCACCGTCGCCAACGCGTCCTCGCGGGCGCGCAGCAGCGGTTCGCGCAGCGCCCGCAGTGCGCCCAGCCGCGGCAGCCGGTAGAAGCCGCCGAGGCGCACGTTGACCGGATGGATCTCGCGGCCGCCGAGCACGGTCATCAGGTCGTTGCCGACCTTCTTGAGCCGCAGGCCCTGCTCCACGGTGGCGCGGTGGTCGGCCGCGAGGTGGATGCCGCTCGGGTACCCCAGGAAGTCGGGGGCGTGCAGCATGTAGACGTGCAGCGCGTGGCTCTCGATCCACTCGCCGCAGTACAGCAGGCGGCGCAGGTCGCGAACCGGACCGTCGACGGTGACCCCGCAGGCGGCCTCCAGCGCGTGGCACGCCGCCATCTGGTAGGCCACCGGGCAGATGCCGCAGATCCGGGCGGTGATGTCGGGCGGCTCGGTGTAGTGGCGGCCGCGCAGGAAGCCCTCGAACATGCGCGGCGGCTCGTAGATGCGCAGGGCGACGTGCTCGAGGGTGTTGCCCTCGATCCGCACGTGCAGCGCCCCCTCCCCTTCGACGCGCGCGAGCGCTTCGACGTCGATGCGGCGCGTGCCGACTGGGGGACGAGCGGCGGTCTCAGGAGCGATGGCGTTCGACACGTTCCGCCTCCTTCCGGAAGGGACCGGCGTAGGCGTTGTAGGTGCGCAGCGCGCGCAGCCAGCCGTCGGCGTCCACGCCCAGCGCGGCGAAGCGCTCGGAGAGAGCGGGGAGGTTGGGGCCCTCCATCGGCCCGAAGCAGCCGTAGCAACCGCGCCCGAAGCTGGGGCACAGGGCGCCGCAGCCCGCCTGCGTGGCCGGCCCCAAGCAGGGCTGCCCACCGGCGACCAGGACGCACGGGACGCCACGCCGCTTGCACTCGAGGCAGACCGCGTAGGCGGGCACCTGCGGCTTGCGGCCGGCGAGCGTGGCGCTCACGACCTCGAGCAGCTGGTGCTTGTCGATCGGGCAGCCGCGCAGCTCGAAGTCGACGAAGACGTGCTCCGAGATGGGCGTGGAGGTCGCGAGCGGGAGCGCCTCGAGCGCTTCGGGGTGGGCGTAGATCGACGCGGCGTAGACCGACGCGTCGGGGCCGCCGTCGGCGCCGGCGAAGTTGCGCAGCGCCTGGACGCCACCAGCGGTGGCGCAGGCGCCGAGCACGACCAGCTTGCCGGACTGCGCGCGGATGGCGCGGATGCGCTGCGCGTCGTGCGCGGTGGTGATGGAGCCCTCCACCAGCGAGACGTCGTAGGGACCGTCCGCGGTGGCGCTGGACGCCTCGAGGAAGTAGGCGATGTCGACCTGCCCGGCCACCGCCAGCAGCTCGTCTTCGCAGTCGAGCAGGGTCAGCTGGCAGCCGTCGCACGAGGCGAACTTCCAGACCGCCAGCGTGGGCCGCGGTCCGGTCCGTTTGATGGGTCCGGCGGCGGCTTCGCTCGTCGCGTGGAGCGCCACGTCACACCTCCCCGTGGTCGAGCAGCCGCTCGACCTGGTCGTAGGCGAACACCGGGCCGTCCCGACAGACCAGGTGCGTCCCCAGCTGGCAGTGACCGCACAGCCCGACGGCGCACTTCATGTTGCGCTCGAGCGACACGTAGGTGTCCTGCGGGCTGACGCCGCGCCGGGCGAGCTCGGTGCAGGCGGCGCGGATCATCACCTCGGGCCCGCAGATCATCGCGACCGTCCGGCGCGGATCGATCGGCGCGCGCTTCACCAGCGGCGTGCACACGCCGACGTTGCCGCGCCAACCGCCGGTGGCGCGGTCGACGGTGACGTGGACCTCGAGGTCGAGCTGCGCCCGCCAGGACGCGAGCTCGTCGCTGAACAGCAGGTCCTCGGGGGTGCGGGCGCCGTAGAGCAGCACCACCCTTCCGTAGCGCTCGCGCCGCGCGAGCACGTGGTAGAGCGCCGGCCGCAGCGGAGGGAGGCCGATCCCGCCGGCGATCAGCACCACGTCGCGCCCCTCGGCGGCATCGACCGGCCAGCTGCTGCCGAACGGCCCGCGCACGCCGATCGCTGCGCCCACGCCCAGGCCGCGCATGGCGCGAGTGACGGCCCCGACCTCGCGCGTGGTGTGCACGAGGGTCCCGGGCCGGTCGGGGTCGCCGCTGATCGAGATCGGCACCTCGCCCACCCCGAACACGTAGAGCATGTTGAACTGCCCGGGGCGGAACGTCTCGGCCGCGTGCCCGTCGGGCGGGAGCAAGCTCAGCGTGAAGGTGTCGTCGTTGTCCGCGCGCTGCGCGGCCACCCGGTAGACCACCGGATGCATGGGGCCGTGGTGGGGGGCACCGACCGGCGGCGGCGCCCAGGGTCGTTCAGCGGGCCGGGGCAGCATCTGCAGCCTCCTTCGCGGGCCACGCCATCGGGCGCGCCCCACCGCGCGCCGCGTTCGACGCCGCGCTTGCGGCGATGGCGGTCACCTCCTCGGTGAGGTCGATCGCTGCCGGGCACCAGGTGATGCAGCGGCCGCAACCGACGCAGCCGTCGGTCCCGAACTGCGCCTGCCAGGTCGCGAGCTTGTGGGTCGCCCACTGGCGGTAGCGCGCGCGCAGCGACGGCCGCACCGGGCCGCCGTGGATGTACGAGAGATCGAGCGTGAAGCACGAGTCCCAGAGCCGGGTGCGCTCGGCGAACGCGCCGGTCAGGTCGGTCGTGTCCTCGACCGTGCTGCAGAAGCAGGTGGGGCAGGCGAGCGTGCAGTTGCCGCAGGCCAGGCAGCGCTCGGCGACCGCGTCCCAGCGCGGGTGGTCGGGTGCCGCCAGCAGCGCCTCGGCGAGGCCGTGGACCTCGAGCGTGCGCCCCATCCGGTCGGCCGCGGCGCGGAGGCGGCGATCGGCCTCGGCCAGGTCGTCCCCGGTCGCTGGTGCGGTCGGCACCTCCGCGAGGACGTCGGCGCCGCGCTCGCTGCCGACCTCGACCAGGTACGTCGGCGCGCCGCCGTCCGGGGGAAGCAGCTCGGTGAGCGCGAGGTCGTAGCCGCCGTCCGCGCGCGGTCCGGTCCCCATGGAGGCGCAGAAGCAGGTGCCCCCCGGCTCGGTGCAGTGCACCGCCACCACGAAGGCCGCCGCTCGGCGCGCCAAGTAATCGGGGTCGACGTACGTGCCGCCGGTGAACACGCGGTCCTGGATGGCGATCGCGGCCACGTCGCACGGCCGGACGCCGATGAAGGCGTAGCGCGGTGGCTCGTCGGGCGCGTCCTGCACGGCGAAGCCGCCGGCATCGTCGCGCTCGGCGCGCCACAAGCGCAGCGCCGGCGGGTGCAGGAAGCGCTTCCAGGCGTGCGGGCCGACGGAGCCGCCGAAGCGGGCCGCGTCGGGGCGCCGCTGAACGCGATAGCGCCCGGCCTCCTGCACCTCCGTCCAGCCGATCGGGAGCTCGACGGCACCGTGAAGCTCGCCGTAGACGACGGCTTCGTCCTCGAGCCTGGGGCCCACGAGCGTGTAGCCGCGCTCTCGCAGCGCTCCGAAGAGCGCGTCGAGCGCGGCCGCCTCGAACCTGCGTCCGGCCATGTCGCCGTCCTTCCGACCCGCCGGTCATGGACGGGCCCGCGAACGAAGAGCCTCGCACGGTGTGCGGTGCCATCGTCCCATCTCGTGAAACTTCGCACGAGGGCCGAACGTCCTTGGGCGCGCCGAGGCGACACCGACGCGCCGCTGGTGCTCGACACCGTGGCTGAGCTGGGGTCGTCGCGCGAGGGTCCTCCAGGTCCGCACGAACAGCCGCGACAAGACGCGAGCTGAACCTCGATTCCATGAGTGCGGGTGCGACCTGGAGGACACCCAAAGCTGACGACCTCGACCGGATCGTCCGCGAAGCGCTCATCCATCTCCGCCGGCAACGCGTCGCGCGGACCGGCAACGAGCGAACCGCGACCCTCGGGGCGCGAAGAGCCTGCGCGGGATCGAAGCCGACCCGGGATGGTGCGCACGGCACGCTTCGTCAAACTTGCAATCTTAAAGCGCACCTTTAAATTTGCAAGTTTGATGAAGCGCCCGCGAACGACGCCCCCCGGCGCCGAGCAGGCGGCCGACCGTCCGGAAGGCGCCCACCATCGCCGCGCCCACCCCCGCTTGCGCGACCTGCGCACCGACCCGATCGCCACCACGAAGACCGGCCGCAACTGCGAGCCACGGCCGATCTACGCTCGACACCAAGACGGCTGCTCAGTCGCTCGCCACGTCGAGTCCGGAGGCCGCCCAGCGGCGCTCCAGCGCTTCGACCCGCCGCTCCAGCGCCTCGAGGCGATCCAGCAAGGCGGCAACGTCCGATCCGCCGGCCGCCGTGCCCAGCCTCGGGGACGTGGCAGCGGCCCCGACCTCGGACGGATCCGCGTCGGTCCCGGCATCGTTCGCGACCGGGCGCACCCGCGGCCGCTGCCGCTCCTCGTCGACCCCGAGCGTGTGCACCCAGCGGTCCTGGCTCTGGCCGGGGGCGCGGCCGAGGCAGCGCACCAGCGCCACGCTCCGCGCCGCGAGCCGCTCCAGGACGGCCGTGACCGCAGGCACGTCGGGGAACGCGACGTACCGCTCGGTGCGGGTGCGCAGCTCGCCGGGAGTCTGCGCGCCACGCAGCATCAGAACGGCGATCAGGGCCAGCTCGCGGTCGTCGACGTCGAGCGCGCGCGCCAGCAGGTGCCGGTGTTTGGGCACGCGGTCGGACACCTCCTGCACCGTCGTCGCGAGGCCGCGGTCGCGCAAGCGCTGCAGCGCCTCGGTCACCTCGCGCAGGTGCACGTCGGTCACGGGGTCGCGGTTGGTGCGCTGGTTGCAGCCGGTGTGCAGCGCGCCGGTAGACAGCGGGTAGGTCTCGGGGGTGGTGCGCTCCTTCTCGACGAGCACGCCCAACACCCGCACCTCGACGTCGGAGAGCGGCATGGCGGCATTCTACGCGCGCCTTCGGCCCGCCGCTCGCTGGGACACACCGCCCGCC
>JAGXHO010000025.1 GCA_024636105.1 Trueperaceae bacterium
CCTCGCGACCGTCTCAAGCCGCATCGTCAACGCCGTGCCCGAGGTGAACCGCGTCGTCTACGACGTGACGTCCAAGCCGCCGGGGACCATCGAATGGGAGTGAAGAAGGGCGCCGCACGACCGAAGGGCAAAGGGGCACCGGTGGCCGCCGCCGGGGACCATCGAATGGGAGTGAAGAAGGGCGCCGAAGGACGCGCATGGCTGGTCAAGTCGGAGCCCGACGCCTTCGGTTTCGACGACCTGTGGCGCGCGCCGCAGCGCACGACGGTGTGGGACGGCGTTCGCAACTACCAGGCGCGCAACTTCATGCGCGACGACATGCGCGTCGGCGACGTGGTGCTCTTCTACCACTCGAACGCGACGCCGCCGGGCGTCGTCGGGTTGGCCGAGGTGGCGAGCGCGCCCTACCCGGACCCCAGCCAGTTCGACCCGGCGTCGCCGTACTTCGACCCCACCAGCACCCGTGAGGCCCCGCGGTGGGTGTCCGTCGACATCAGGGCGGTCGCGCCGCTGCCGCGGCTCGTTCCCCTCGACGAGCTGCGCGAGGACCCACGCCTGGCGGCCCTCGACCTGCCGCTGGTGCGACGCGGGAACCGCCTCTCCGTCATGCCGATGCCGCTGGAGGCGGTGGACCGCGTGCGTTCGCTCGCCGACCGCCCGCGCCCGTCCCCGTGAGCGAAGCGGCGCTCAAGCCGCGAATGGTAGCCTTCGGCGCATGCGCGAGCGTGCCGCACGGATCCTGAACTTGGTCGCCGACCGCTACGTGCGCACGGCCCGTCCGGTGCCGTCCGCGACGGTCGCGGCCGCGCTCGACGTGTCGAGCGCGACGGTGCGCAGCGCGTTCGGCGTCCTCGAGGACGAGGGGCTGCTGCACCAGCCGCACACCTCCGCCGGGCGCATCCCCACCGCCCTGGGGTTCCGGCGCTACGCCGATGCGTTCCTTCCCCCCGAGCCGCTTCCGCCCATCGCGCTCGCCGTGCTGCAGCGCCGATTGGCCGGTGCCCACGGCGACGCGCTCCTGCAGCAGCTCGCGCAGGTGGCGGCCGAGCTCTCCGGCTACGCGGTGGTCGTCCGCGTGCCGACCGACCCCCACGTGCACGCCCTCGAGATCCACCTGTCGCTGCTGCACGCCCGGGCGCTGCTCGCGGTCGTCGTGCTCGCCAACGGCCTCGTTCGCCAAGTGCGGGTCGACGTCGACCCGTCGCCCGACGACGAGGTGCTGGGCAGCGCCGAACGCCACCTTCGGCAGTTGACGCTCCCGGTCGCGGACGTACCCCACGCCCTCGCGGCGCTCGCGGCGCAGGCGGAACCGGAGTTGGCGCGCACGCTGCGCGCGATCCACGACGCCTGGCCCGAAGTCGCGCCGCCTCGGGTCGTCTCGGCCGGATTGTCGAACGTGCTCAACGAACCCGAAGCGCGCGACCCGGCGTTCGTCCGCCTGGTGGTGGAACGCGTCGAGCGACCGGCGACGACCGGACCGCTCGACGACGGGCTGCGGTTGGACTGGGACCAGGGGCTCGCGGCCGTCGCGACGCGGTGGAGCGATGGGCTGGACGGCACCTTGACGCTGGTGGGGCCGGCGCGGTTGCGGTACGGGCGCGCGCTCCAAGTGGTGGGCGGGGTCGCCCGAGCGCTGCGCGACGGGCCGACGCCCGCATGACGGCTGCCCCGTTCGATGCCGCGGTCGCGGGTCGATCGGCATACGGGCCGAACGTACCGGCGGGCGAGGATTTCACAGCCATCGCGAGGGCCAAGACCTATCGTGAGCAGCGGTCTGGACGGAACCGGGCGGGCGCGCCCGCGGTCGGGGCGAACCCCGGTCGCATTTCGAAACGCACGACGCAGCCGACCCGTGCGCGTTCGCGCCCGGGCGGTCGGATGGGGGACGTGGAGATGCCGAACGCGGTGTACGAGCGCACGCGGGTCGCTTTGACGGGCTTGCTGCCCGGTCGTGCGGCGACGACGGTGCTCGACCGCGCGCTCGCGCGCCACCACCGTTCGAGCGAGGACGTCGGGCCGAAGGAGATGGCGAGGGTTCTGATGAAGGGCGTCTACGGCGAGCTCAAGGGCGTGCTCCCCGACCCCGGCCTGCGCCGCGCGCTGCGGCGCGTGGCGCGCGACGTCGCGGCCATGGTGCCGCGCGGCGCCACGACGAGCCAAGTACGCGCCGCACGCGAGCGCCTCGCCGGGTCTGCCGCGACGGTCGCCGAGCCGGCTCCAGCGCTCGTCGCCGTCGCCGCAGCGCCGACCATCCCCGCCGTGGCGCGGCCCGCGGAGGGCGTGCGCGCGCCCGCCCTCGATGCGGAGCGGTTGCTCGCCCGCCTGGTCGAGATCGACGGCGTCCACGGCGTCGGGCGCTTCGACGGCGCCGGCCGCCCGCTACAGGTGCTGGGCCGACTCCCGGAACCCGATCGCCTGGGGGGCTTCCTCGCCGCTGCAGCGAGCCTGCTGGAGCGACGCGACGCCCTGCGCACCGTGACCGTCGAGGTGCCCAACGGGCGACTCGTCGCCGTCCCCACCCACCCGCATTGGCTTGCCCTCACGGGCGCCGCCGACCTCAACCTCGGCGCGGTCTACGCAGCGCTCTCGGCGCTGGAGGAGGAACGATGAACGCTCGCACCCTTCGTCTCGCACTGGCCGCGATCGCCGCGATCGCCCTGGCCACGGCGGCCTGGGCGCAGGACCAGGACGCATACCTCCAGCGCTACGGCATCGCCGTGGACGGCCTTCGGAACGCGGTCGCCACGGTCGGAGACGATCCGATCACCGCGCGCGAGGGGATCGACCGCGCGTTCAACGCGCTCCTGACGCTGTCGCGCGACGCGACGGGCTCGACCTTGGTCAGCGCCATGGAGCGCGTCTTCGAGCGTGCCCGGACGGCGATCGCCAACGGAAGCGCCGACGACCTGGCCGTGCAAGCAGCCGTTCTCGAGGGTGGCTTCCAGCGGCTGGCGTACGAGTCCGCGCTGTCCGCCGCCCTGGCCGGCGATCTGCCGCTCGCCCGCGCGCGCTTGGGACGGGTCGCCAGCGACATCGGTTTCGCGGAGTCCGATCGCGCCGCCATCGCCGACCCGGCCCAGCCGGCGAGCGTGCTGCGCTTCCAGGTGGAAACCGGGATCGCCGCCGTGATGAGCACCCGCCTGGCGGTCGCGCGCGAGCTCGCGGCGACCAACCCTGGGGGCGCGTACCGATCGCTCGCCCGCGCCTACGGCCACTTCCTCCTGGTGCAGGATTCGCCGCGGGCCGCCGGCACCATCAACCAAGGGTTCGTCGACGCCGCCTCGGCGCTGGTCGGCGACGACCCCGCCGGCGTCGTCGCCGCCCTCGAGCGGGTCGAGGCGGAGGTCACCGCGCTCGGCGTAGCCGCGCGCGAGCGCCGCGCCTCGGTGCCCGGCGCCGGCGTCGTCGGCGAAGCGCAGCCGAGCCTGCTGCCGAGCGTCGTGACGGAAGCCGACGAAGCCGCCGTCGATGCGCCGGACGACGCGGTCGCAGCCGACGACGCGAACGATGCCGTCGACGCCACGCTCCTGGTCGAGGCCACCGAGCCGGCCGCGATCACCGAAGCCGAACTGACCGCGCTCCTGCTCGCGCGTGAGGAGGCCGCTCGGCGCGAACGGCTCGATCGGCTCGAGGCGGACCTGGCCAGCACGGGCATGGCGGTCCAGGCCCATGCCGCGCACGCGGAGCGGCTGCTCGACGCAGGCTACGAGACGTTCGACGCTGCCCTGGGCGCGCTCGACGGCGCCTCGGCGCGCGTCGTGGCCGCCAGCCATCGGGGCGCCGACGCCGACGCCCACGCGGCGTTGGCCGAAGTGGCCACGGCGTACGCGGCGTACGTCGCACCGGTTCTCCGACCCCGCGACAGCGCGCTCGACACCGACACCATCGGACTCCTCGATCGCCTTGCCGACGCGCGCCCCCTGCGCGTCCAGGACGCCGTCGTGCTCTCGGGCCAGATCGAAGCAGTGCGTCAGGCCAGCTCGGGTGCGGCGCCGAGTGCGATCCAGCGCGGCGCACGCACCACGACGACCCTGTGGTCCGGGCTGCCACGCGCCGTGCTCACGCTGGCGATCGGGCTCTTGGCCCTGGTGCCGCTGTTCCTGCTGAACGTCGCGTTCGGTGGTGGCAACCGGCATTGGCAAGCGATCGGCGTGGCGCTCCTGCTGCTGCTCATCCCCGCGCTCTACGAGGGCCTCGTCGGGCTCGGCGGCGTGCTTGCCGCGCTCGCCGGCGTCGATGCCCTGCTGCCGCTCGCCGCCTTCTCGATCTTCTCGAGCGCGGCAGCTCAGACGGTGTGGGCCACGACGACGCTCCTCGCGGTCGTCTTCGCGACGGTCGGCCTCATCGGCATCTCGCGCCAGTTCGGCCTCCTCGGTGGCCGCCGCGGTCGCGGCGGCACAGCGAAGGCATCGGCCGGCTCGGCGAGGGCGACGTCCGGCACCGCCGGTACGGCCGCCACGGTGGATTGGGACGACGAGCTCTGAACGACGACCGCCCCGCGCGGGTGCGCCCGTGACGCCGAACCCGCTGTACCAGGGGCTCGTGCGCGAGCTCGAGGCGGTCATGGCGCCGCGGATCGCGTCGCGGGTCCTCCGTGAGGGCCTCGCGGCGGTCGGCGCCGACCCGGAGACGCTGACGACGGAGGGCGCCGAAACGCTCCTGAAGGGAAGCGTCTTTCGGCAACTGCAGACCGGACGCCCCCCCGATCAGGCCCGCGCCGCGATCGGCGAGATCGTGGAGCGCCTCAAGAAGTCCGTCGCCGAGCCGCCTGCGAAACCCGTCGTCGCGCCGTCGCGACCGCATACCGGGCCGGCGGGCCCGACCACGCCGGGCGCGGGCGCGCCGCCTCCCGGCTCGGACGCCCCGACCGCGACCGCACCGCCCGACGCGCGCGACGCTGCGACCGTCGCAGCGGAGAAGGACCGCATCGACGCGCTCCGGGCCGAGCTGAGGCCGCTCAACATGTACTTCGGATGGGCGGAGGTCCGCAAGCTCCGGGCCCAGCTGCAGCTCGTCGACGAAGAGCTCGGTGCCGGCCGCGACCCCACCGGCCTGGTGGACGACGCCGAAGCGCAGCTCGAAGTGGTCCAGCGGAAGCTCGAGGACCACCTGGTGCTCCAGGCACGCGACCTCGCCGACCTGGAGGAGTCGCTGGAGGTCGTCGCCGGCCTGGGCGGCAACCGGGTTCGGCGCCTCGAGTCGCTCGTCGCCACCGTGCGCGACGCCCAGGCGCAGCGCACGATCGCCGAGGGCGAGGTGGAACGCGCCCAGAAGCTCGCGCGCGACCTGCGCAAGCTCGTCGAGTCCTCGGTCTTGGACGAGGGCGAGGCGCCACCCGACCTCGGCCGCGGCGACGGTCGCCGCACGCTTCGGCGCGACGGCGACTTGCGTCCGCGCGAGCGTCCCGGGCCGCCACGAGCAGACGCGCCCCCGTCCGCGGACGCTCCGTCCGCCGCCGGGCTCGAGGAGCTGGACGAGGTCGCCGCGGAGGTCGCCGGGATCGACCCGAGCACCCTCGCGCCCGAAGTCAGCGAACGCCTGCGCGCGCTCGACGTCGATGGCGAGCGACGCGCGCTCGAGACCCTCGCCGTGCGGTACGCGGAGGTCGTCCGCTACGCGCCCGACCATGAGGCGACGTTCGCCGCCGTGCGCGCGGCGCACGCCGACGGCCGCCCGGCCACCGACGACTTGGCCGCCTTCGAAGCGGCGTTGAAGGTCGAGGAGGCCGCGCGGCGCGACGCGCTGCGGCGCGAGTTCGCGGCGCTGCGCGACGAGCTCGAAGGCCTCTCCGAAGCGACCGACGTCACCGACGTGCGGCGCGCGATCCACGTGGTGCTGGACGTGGTCAACGAGGCGCTTCCGGCGCTCGACGACGTCACCGCCGCGCGCGACCTGCACGCCGAGATCGCGGAGCGCGCGGCGACGGCGCAGCGAACCGCTGCCGACGCGCAGCGCCGTCGCCTCGACCTGTTGGGCCAACGCGACGTCCTGCGCGGCCGGCTCGACGCGGCGCTCGCCCGCGCTCCCGAGGGCATCGGCGACGCGTCCGACGACCCCCTCGGGAGCGCTTGGCGCGCGCTGAGCGAAGCGCGCGAGGCCCTGGACGACGACGAGGCGGTCGACCCGGGTTCCCTCGAACGGGGGCGCGACGCCGAGGCCGCATGGGAGCGGGCCCTGGCCGAGTCGAGCGACGACCGGTACGAGCGCCTGCGGGCGCGCGCGCGCGAGCTCGCGGCCCGGCTCGGTCAGCTGCCCGACCTGCCGTCGCTGCACGCGCGCCGGGCGTCCCTGGAGCCCGAGCTCGCTGCGCTGGAAGGCCTGCCCGACCTCACCCCAGCGCACGTGCGCACGCTGGGATCGATCGTGGACCAGCTGTTCGACGACGCGCGCGCCGCCTGCGCCCGGCGGCTCGACGAGCTCGGGCGCTCGGTCGGCGACGCGGCGCCCGAGACGCTGCTGCGCACCCTGCAGGCCGCTGCGCGCGCGCTCGAGAACGGCGCCTTCCCGGACCTTCCCGCGCTCGAAGCCGAGGTCCAAGCGGCCGGCGACGAGCGCCGATCCGACGCCCGTCGGCGCTACCTGCGGGCGCG
This sequence comes from Trueperaceae bacterium, assembly GCA_024636105.1. Next base: position 6,591 of record JAGXHO010000025.1, read on the forward strand.
GCAGGAGGCGCGGCGCCTGGTGCCCGCCGGCACGCCGCGCACGGCGGACCTGGAAGCCGCCGTCACGGACGCACGAGCCGCCGTCGATGGGGACGCCGATCCGGAGCCGGCCGTCGCCCGGCTGGAGGCGTTGATCGGCGCCGTCGAGGGCGAGGTCACCGAGCGACTCGAGGCGTTCGGCGCGCGCCTGGACGACGCCCTCGCGCGCTTCCGGCGCGTGGCGCTGCTGAACAACGACGACGTCGCCGCGGCGCGGCGGGTGCTCACCCACCTCGATGGCCAGCGTGCCGCAGTGGGGCGCGTCTCGCTCGGCCTGCAGGCGCGCCTGTTCACGGCGCTCGGCGAGGCCGAGACGCGCATCGAAGGGCTGCAAGAGGCGTACGAGGCCACCCGCGCGATCGCCGATCAGCTGGTAGCGGGGAACCTGCTCGACGAGGTCCTCGGTGGCTTCGACGCCCTGTTCGGCGGCTCCACGGCCACCTCGGACGACGCCCCGGCGACGGCGGCGCGCCCACCCGAGGCGTCCGTGCCGCTCGCCGATCCGGCGAGCGACACGGCGCCGGCCGGACGGCTCTCGTCGGCGTGGGCGCCGTACCTCGACCTCGACGGTACGGCGGGTGCCGTGATCCTCGATGCCGACGGCACGATCCGAGCGGGCCGACCCGCGCCGGGCAGCGACGTCCCGGCGATCGCTCGCTCGCTCGCGGAGGCGCGCGCCACGTGGACGCGCCTCGGCGACCAGCTGGGCGACGGCACGCCGGAAGTGGCCGTGCTCGACGCCGGCGGCCCACCGACGGTCGTCGCGCCGCTCGAAGACGTCGGCCACGCCATCGTCTGGACGACGAGCCCGGGGATGGGGGCGAGCATCGGTCGCAAGCTGCGCGACGACCACAGCGTGCTCGTCGCCTTGCTGCGCGAGGCCGCCGTAGATACCCGCGAGCATGGACCTACCTGACCTCGCCGCCACCCGTGCCCACGCCGCCTCGACCGCGGCGCGCCTTCCGACCGGGGCGCTGCTGATCTTGACCGGACCGCTCGGTGCCGGCAAGACGACGTACGTCGCCGCCATGGCCGCCGCCCTCGGAAGCGTCGCCGACGTGACCAGCCCGACCTACACGCTCGTCCACGAGTACCCCACGCCAGACGGACCGCTCGTCCACGTCGACGCCTATCGGCTCGATCCGGCGCTCGACGTCGACGCCGCGCTCGACCTCGGCGACGCCCGCGACCGCGCTCGCGCGGTGGTGGTCGAGTGGGGGCGCGCGCTGCTCGACCACCATCCGGAAGCCTGGCATCTGGAGCTCAGCCGCGTGGGCGAACGGCGACGCGCCGTCTGGCATCGCCCGGCTGGCGGTCCAACTTGATGCAGCCGCGCTTGGGCATCGACACGGCGACGCCGTATTTGTCGCTGGCGCTCTGGTGGCCCGCCGACCGGCGGACGGAGCGAGCCTCGGAGCGCGTCGGCCGCGACCTTGGCGCGCGCTTCGTCCCGGCCGTGGCGGCGTTCCTCGAGGAGCACGGCGTGGCCGTCGAGGACCTGGCGGGCATCGGGGTGGGCGTGGGCCCGGGCTCCTACACCGGCGCCCGGCTCGGGGTCGCGTTCGCGCTCGGGGTGGCGCGCGCCCGCACGCTGCTCGTCGTCGGCGGCGACAGCGCCGCAGCGCGCGCCGTGGCCACCGTCCCGGACGGCAGCACGGGTTGGGTGGCCATGGAGACGCGCCGCGCCACCGCCTTGGCGAGCCGCTGGTCCCGAGCGGGCGACGCGGTCGTGCGGCTCGAGGACCTCGGCGCGCACCCGTTCGCGGAGCTCCCGGTGGGCGCGATCGCCAGCCTCGACGTCGCTCCCGACGCCGCTCGGCACGCTCGGGCGGTCGACGAGGACGGCGCGGAGCCGCCCCGCGTGCGGTACGGATGACGGCGCGACCCGCCGCCGGCCGGGCGGGGCGATCGACCACGGGTATACTGCCGCGCGTACCGCGATGGTGGCCGCGAGCGCCGCAGCGCGTGGCGACGTCTGGAGCTGATGAGCGATGAGATTCTGGCAGGAGATCGGCGTCGATCTCGGGACCGCGACGGTCCTGATCTACGTCAAGGGGAAGGGCATCATGCTCCGCGAGCCGTCGGTGATCGCGATGGTGCGCGACACCGGCGAGGTCAAAGCGGTCGGCGACGAGGCCTACCGCATGCTCGGCCGCACGCCCGGCAACATCGTCGCAGTGCGACCGATGCGCGACGGCGTGATCGCCGATTACGACCTCACCGAGAAGATGCTCAAGGCGTTCGTGCGCAAGGTCGTCACCGGCACGGGGCGCTTCTTCAAACCCAACATCATGGTGTGCGTCCCCTCGGGCGTCACCGAGGTCGAGCGCCGCGCCGTGCTGCAGGCCACCCGCGAGGTGGGCGCGCGCAAGGCGTTCCTGATCGAGGAGCCGCTCGCGGCCGCCATCGGCGCCGGCGTCCGCATCGCCGAGCCGACCGGCTCGATGATCGTGGACATCGGCGGCGGCACCACCGACATCGCGATCATCTCGCTCGGCGGCATCGTCGTGTCCGAGTCCCTGCGGATCGCCGGCAACGAGTTCGACGAGGCGCTGATCCGGTACATCCGGCACAAGGAGAACCTGCTCATCGGCGACCGCACCGCCGAAGAGGTGAAGATGAAGGTCGGTGCCGCCATCGTGGCGCATGCCGACGACGTGCGGGAGATCGAGGTGCGCGGTCGGGACCTGATCAACGGCCTCCCCAAGACCATCCGCGTGACGACCGAAGACACGGTCGAGGCGCTCAAGGAGCCCGTCCAGAAGATCGCCGACGGCGTGCGGCGGGTGCTCGAGATGGCGCCGCCGGAGCTGGTGTCCGACGTGATCGACCGCGGGATCATCATGACCGGCGGCGGCGCGCTGCTGCGCAACTTCGACGAGTTGCTGCGCCAGACCACCGGCATCCCGGTCTCGGTCGCCGAGAGCCCCACCGATTGCGTGGCGCTCGGCACCGGCCAGGCGCTCGACATGATCCCGGTCCTGCAGGACGCGCTGATCTCGGACACCTTCCTGCGCCGGTGAGGGGCGCGCGGTGAGGCGACCCGGGTGAGGACGTGAGCGGGATGCGCGGCACCCTGCGCGACGCCGCCTTCGCGCTGGCGCTCCTCGCTCTGGCGCTGGTCGCGGGCGCCTTCGCCCAGGAGCGCGCGAACGACCCCACGACCTGGCCGGCGTTCCCGCTCGACGCGCTCGAACCCGGCCTCCGCGGGTACGGCCTCACCGAAGGTCCCGCGGGCATCGAGCGCTTCGACGTGGAGGTGCTCGCGGTGCAGAATGGGTTCGGCCTCGGGTTCCCGCTCGTGCTGGTGCGCGCCTCGGGTGGCCTGGTCGACGTGGGCGGCGGCGTGTCCGCCGGCATGAGCGGTAGCCCGGTGGTCCTCGGCGCGGGCCCCGACGAGCGACTGCTCGGCGCGATCGGCTACGTCTTCCCCGACTCGACCGGCGGCCTCGCCCTGGTCACGCCGATCGACGCCATGCGCTCCGGCGACGGCAGCGGCGCGACGGCCGCGGCGCTCGCCGAGCACGGGGCCGTGCCGGTGGCGACCCCGCTGCTCGTGTCGGGGCTCGGGGTGCGCGCGCTGGCGCTGCTGCAGAGCAGCGTCCTGGCGCGCGGTGCGACCCCGATCCAAGCCGTGCAGGGTGGCGGAGGGCGCGCCGTCGCGACCGAGCCTCCGAGGCCCGGCTCGGCGGTCGCCGTCCAGTGGGTGCGCGGGGACGTCGATATCGGTGCGGTCGGGACCGCCACCGAGGTCGACGGCGACCGCGTGCTCGCCTTCGGGCACCCCGTGCTCGGCATCGGGCCCGTCGATTGGCCGCTCGCGCGCGCAGCCATCACGGCCGTCGTGGCGAACCGGACGATGCCGTTCAAGCTCGCGAACACCACCGCCGAGAGCATCGGAGCGATCGACCAAGACCGTCCGGCCGCGATCGGCGGTCGTCTGGGCGGGGTGGCCGATCTGTTGCCGGTCACCCTCACCGTGGCGTACGGCGACGCTACCGAGGCGCTCCGATTCGACGTCGTGCGCGACGAGGCCCTGTGGCCGACGCTCGTGGCCGTCGCAACGCTCGAGGCGCTCGACCGGGTGCGCTCCCGCGTCGGCGAGGGAACCGCGACGCTGCACTGGGACGTCACCTTCCCCGCGGGTCCGGGACTCCGCCTCACCGAGGCCGTCGTCGACGCCGACGACGTCGCGACCGCCGCCGCCCGCCTCGCCGGCGCACCGCTGGCGCTCCTCGCCACGAACCCCTTCGAAGCGACCCAACCGACGCGCCTGGCGCTGCTGGTGCGGCTCGAGGACCGGCGCCGCGACGTCGAGGTCCGACGCGCGACCGTGAACCCGGGAACCGTCGAGGCGGGCGCCGTGCTTCCGCTCTTGCTGCGGCTGCAGCCGTGGCGCCGACCCGGCGAGGTCCGCGCCCTGGACGTGCGGCTCCCCGACGACCTGCACGGACGGGTCGAGGTCGTGGTGCGAGGCGGCACCTTCCCGCGCGAGGCGGACGGCGACGGCCCTCCCGATCCGGACGACGCACCGCTGACGTTCGACGAACTGCTGGCCTTCCTGCGCGACCGCCCTGGTGGCGGCGACCTGGTCGTCGAGGCGCGCGCCGACGACGGCGAGTGGGTGCGCCTGGAGCGCCTGGCGCTCTCCGGCTACGTGACCGGCCGCGTCGAGCTGACGCTCGAGGTCGTCCCCCCCGGCGACGAGCCGATGGCCGCCGAGGAGACCCCATGAACGACGTCGCACCGCTGCTGCAGGTCGAAGCCGTCCGCCTGCTCGAAGCCACCTGCACCGGAGCCGATCGACCGATCGTGCGTCTGCTCGAACCGGAAGCCGCCGCGTCGGTCGCCGCCCCAGCAGCGTCCGGCACCGGTGCCGTCGTCGTGCTGGCCGGGGCTGCACCCGAGGAGGCGTGGGCGCGCTGGGCGATGGCCGGCGTAGCCGCGGTGGTGGTCGCGGACCGCGACCACGAAGGCGCCGCGGGCGCTCGCGACGCGGACGGGCCGGCCCTATGGCGGGTGCGCGATGCGCGGCTCGCGCTGGCGCGCCTGTCGCGGCGCCTCGACC
>JAGXHO010000267.1 GCA_024636105.1 Trueperaceae bacterium
GCCTGCCCCAGCACGCAGAACGGGAGCGCCCTGAGCATCAAGGCACCGTACAGGCCAAGCATCTCGGCGCCCGAGAGCCGCACCCCGCCGAACAGCGTGCCGATGAGCACCATCACGGCGACCAAGACGGCGGCGAAGGCGAGCGCGTTCGCGAGCTTCGCGAGGACCGTGACCCAGCCGGGCAGCGGCGATGCGCGCTTCAAGCGCATCCAGCCCTGGGCTCGTTCGACCGCCACCGAGACGCCGAACGAGAAGAGCGCGGCGCCGATCACGCCGAACGCCCCGTAGGTGGCGAGCAGGTACGTGGCGACCTGGACGGCGTTCTCGCTTTGACCGCCGACGGTCAGGCCGAAGATCGCGTAGAACATCACGGGGAGGGCGATGGTCGAGATCGCGTAGACGGGGAGCCGCAGGTGCTTCAGGACTTCGGTACCGATCTCGAGGCGGAGCATGCGGAGCAGGCGCGCGGTCGAGAGGCGGGCGGGGACGCGCTCGGACCGGATCATGCCGCCACCGCTTCCATGGGCGCTGGCGCGCCGCGTGCGGCGCCCCGCGTGAGCGCGAGGAAGGCGTCCTCGAGGCTGGCGCCGCCGACCTCCAGGTCGCGCGCGTCCGGATCGGCGCGCAGCAGCTCGAGGACGAGCGGCTCGGCCGCGGCGCACAGCACTTCCACCGCCTGACCGTCGCGGCGCACCCCGGCGACCCCGGGGCGACCTTCGAACCAGCGCTCGTCGAGCCGGGTGACCACGCGCACGCGCCGCGAGGCGGTGCCCGCCTTGATCTGCGCGGGGGTGCCCTCGGCGAGCACCCGGCCGCCCTGCAACAACACGATGCGGTCGGCGAGGGCGTCGGCCTCGTCAAGGTCGTGGGTGGTGAGCACCACCGCGCGGCCGCGCCCGAGCAGCGCCCGCACGATCGCCCACAGGCTGCGCCGCGATTCGGCGTCGAGGCCAGTGGTCGGCTCGTCGAGCACCAACACCTCGGGGTCGCCGACGAGCGCGATCGCCAGGTGCAGCCGTTGCTTCTGCCCGCCGGACAGCATGCCGTATTGGCGGTGGGCGACCTCGGTCAGGCCGACGCGCTCCAAGACCTCGTCCAGCGGCAGCGCCGTCGGGTAGTACGAGGCGAACGAGCGCAGGTGCTCGCGCACCGTCAGGGTCTCGGGGACCCCCGAGATCTGGAGCATGGCGCCGAGCCGCTCGCGGGCGACCCGGTCGCGCGGGTCGAGCCCCATGAGCCGAACCCGGCCGCGCTTGGGGGTCAGCAGGCCCATCAGGGCGTGCATGGCAGTGCTCTTGCCGGCGCCGTTGGGGCCAAGCACGGCGACGACTTCGCCGGGAGCGACGCTCAGGTCGAAGCCGTCGAGCGCGACGTTGCGGCCGTAGTCGTGGCCGACGCCCTCGAAGAGGACGGCGGGCGGTGGGGTGGGTCCTTGGTGTGCCATGCGCTCAGGATGCCGCGCGGCGGGTAGGGCTCGGTAGCGCGGTGGGTCACCCGCGGAGGGTGACGTCCGTCATGCGCCGCGGGTCGTAACGCTCGGTGAACGCCCGCGCGGCATGATGGCTCAGCGGGCCGTGACGCGCCGCACGAGGAGGCCCATCCATGCAGCCTATCCGCCGTCTGCGCGCCGCCACCCGGACCCTGGCCGCCTCGGCCATGCTCGTCGCCCTCGGCGTCGCCCTCGCTCAGGAGCCCACCTACACCCCGACCGGCACCCTCGACGCGACCATCGACGGCGCCCCGGTGGCGTTCGGCACGTACGTGACCGTGGTCCCCGAACCGAACGAGTCCATCGACGACGCGCGCGCCCGCGCGCTGGCGGGCCAACTCGGCGGCCGCGAGGTCGCGACCGCCACCACGATCGCCACCGACCCGCTCGTCGTGAACGGCGTGGTCGCCATGGCGGCCACGCTCACGCTCGACCTGCGCGGCAGCGTCGGCGCCCCGGCGCGCGGCCGCGAGGACCTGCGCGAGCTGGTGCTCGGCATCCGACTCGACCCCGAGGCGCTGGCATGGACCGGCGACCCGGAGCACGTCAGCGTCGCCTACCACCCAGAGCGTTGGAGCGGCTCCGCCTACTACCAGCTCCAGGAGCTGGAGCTGATCGAGCTGCACGTCGAACGCGCCTCGGACACCACCCTGCGCGCGACCGGGCGCCTCGAGGCGACCCTCGTGTGGCGGGAGGGCGGCTTCCGCGTGACCTTCGACCCGGAGCGGACCGTGGCGATCGCCGTCGATTTCGCGATCGACCCGGTCGTGGGGGACGAGGCGTTGGCCGCGCTGCTGGGCAACTGACAGCAGGCTCGCATGCCATATCGCCATACGCCTCGTATGGTGAACCTTATGAAGACGACCCTCGTGATCGACGATTCCGTGATGAAGCGACTCCGCGAGGAGTCCGCGAAGCGAGGGGTCACGATGTCCGCGCTCGTCGAGGCGGGCCTGCGCCGCATCCTCGACGAGCCGGAGCCCACGCCTGCGGCCCTGCCGCCGCTCCCCCATTGGGATAGCGGCGGCGCCCGCGTCGACGTCGCCGATCGCGACGCCCTGTACGCGCTGCTCGACCGGGATTGACGTGTTCGTCGTCGACGCCAACGTCTTGCTGTACGCGGCGGACGAGGCCAGCGAGTTCCACCGACCGTGCCGAAGCCTTCTCGAGGCCGCGCGGTCGGGAGCGACGCCGTGGTTCGTCACCTGGGGGATCGCGTACGAGTTCCTTCGCGTCGCCACCCACCCTCGCGTGTATGCCCATCCACGGCCAGCGTCCGAGGCTCACGGCTTCCTCCGCGCCCTGCTGGTCTCGCCGAGTGCGCGCGTGCTCACCCCCACCGACCGGCACGGCGAGGTACTCGCCGCATGCCTCGCCGACCTGCCCGAAGCACGTGGGAACCTGATCCACGAGCTGCACACCGCCGTCCTGATGCGCGAGCATGGGATCAGCCGCATCGTCACCCGCGACCGCGACTTCCACCGCTTCCCGTTCCTCGACGTCGTCGATCCGCTGCGCGGGTCGCCGGCCGGCTGACCCGTTCAGCGCGGTGACTTCCCGGCGTGCGCGTTTCGTCGGACGACACGTGCGATCGCGCCCGTCCCCCTACTGGGATCCCAAACCCCCAGCTTCCTGCCCCCGCAACTGCCGCGTCAACTCCCCGAGGTTCGTCGTCGCTGCCTTCTGCTGCACATCGGCCTGGTAGCGAGCGAACAGCGCCCGGCCGCGCTCGAGCTCGCGTGTGAAGACCTCACGAACGCGCTCGGCCCCGAGCGTGCGGCCACCGCCGTCGTAGTCGTCGGCCACCTTGCCGATGGCGTACGTCGTCGCGAAGGTGGCGACGGCGCTGGTGGCCGCCTTGCCGAGGGCGCCGACCGCCCTGCCGGCGATCCCGCCCAGCACGCCGCCGAAGTGCGTGCGGGCGTACCCCTCGAGCACCTGGCCGGTCAGACCGACGCCCGCGATCGCGAGCAGTTCGCGCACGCTCCCCTGGTCGAGGGCGAAGCCGTGGGCGCGACCGACGTCGGCGACGGTCTTGAGCTGCACCGGCACGATGGCCATGGTCGCGAGGGACTGCGGCAACAGCTCGAGCGCGCCGGCGAGGATGGCGCGGTTCAAGACCAGGCGGTCGAGGTCGGGGGCAGGCGCGGACGCGTACTCCAACGGGGGCGGCACGGACCCAGCGGCCGACGTGGGCATCGACTGCGCGTCCGCCAGCGACTCCGCTTGCTCGATCAACGCCACCGCTTGGGCGTGGTCGAGCCCGAGCGCACGCTCGAGCTCGTCCAGGCGCGCTCGGCGTTCGACGTATGGCCGTCGGCGTCGCAGACGCCTGCCGCCATCTCGAACGCGTCGGCGCGCATCGCGGGGTTCGTGAGGGCGGCGACCGCGTCGTTCACGGCGACGTGCCCGAAGATCACGTTCTCGAAGAGCCGCGCAGAGTCGACGTCGCCGAGGGTCTCGAACACCTCGGCCAATCGAGCGTGCTCCTCGGGGCGCATGCCGTCCACTTGCGCGGCCATCACGCACAGGGCGGCGATGGCGTCGCGCGCACTGAGCGTCGCGGTAGGGAGAGGGTCCATGGTCAGCATCGCAAGCGACGGGCAGAAGCGGCTCGCTTCCGTCACCGCGCCCGGGCGGACCCGCGCGAGGGCAGTTTCGGGCCCGATTCCGGCGGTTCCGAGCGCTCGGAGGCCCACCCGTCCGCAAGACCTTGACGAATCCTGCATACCGGGGTAAGTTGTAGAAATCAAGCCAGAGGAAGAGCGGCGCCCGGTCGGGCGCCGGTTTCGTTGGCTCCCGCTGAGGCCGTCACCCCCCACTGACCTGCAAGCGCTCCCCGTCCGGCCCGCGGCACGAGAACAGCTGGCGTCCGTTCGCGAGCGTTTGCGGCGCGTCCTCGAGCGTCGGCACCCCGGCGGCGCGCAGCCGAGCGAACAGGGCCGGCACGTCGTCGGCACCGAACGCCACGTGGTGCACGAGGCCGTCGCCCGGGTGGTGGTCGGTGAGGCCGGCGATCAATTCGAGCTGCGCGCCGCCGGCCGGGTGCGCGAGGAAGGCGATGTCGGCGCCGTTCGCGAGCGTCATGCGGCTGGCGACCTGCAGGTCGAAGTGGCTCTCGTAGAAGGCGACGGAGCGCTCGAGATCGGTGACGCGGACGGCGACGTGGTGGATGCCTTGGGTCATGGGGCCAGGGTACGCGACGGGACCAGAGCCGAGAACGACCCGCTGCGAACGCGGTTCGCGGCCTGATCGGGGCGTGTTCGGCGCCGGTTTCGGGGGTTCGCGGGCGTCCGCGACCCCATACGGCCGCAAGGTCTTGACGAATCGCGCATACCGGGGTACATTGCAGGAATCAAGCCAAAGCAAGCGCGGCGCCCGGTTGGGCGCCGGTTTCGTTGCTGCGTACGGTGCGCGGGCGACGCCCTTCAGCAGATCGGCGCCGCAGCTACGTCTTCGCACCAAACGATCGCACCGGTCGGGCACGCGGCCATCGCCTCGAGCGCCGCCGCAGACACCTGGATGCGCTCGGGACCGACGAGCACGCCCGGAAGCAGCGCGTCGCAGAGCTCGCAGCGCACGCAGGACGCGGCGTCGACGCGCATCGCGGTGGGGCGGAGAAGTGGGGAGGGCGTCATGGTCCGTAGGGTCGCCCCCGGCGCTCGATCGGCGCCATGACCCAGGTCAACGCACGCCATCAGCCATGGCCGCGTCGAACTCCGTCGCGAGGTGCGCGCACCAACGCCGCACCGACTCGGCCTGCTGCAGGGGCGCTTCGTCGGCGTCGAGCGCGAGGCCGACGAAGCGGTCGCCGCGCCGGGCCCGAGAGGCGCGCGGCGCGTCCGTGGGGGCGGGCCAAGCGCCGATCAGCACGGCGCCGCCCGCAGCGAAGGCGTCGGCGAGGATCCCGAGCGCATCCGCGAAGGTTTCGGGGTAGCCGTGCGGGTCGCCGGTGCCGAACAGGGCGACGCGCGTGCCCGTCCACGGTCCGGCTGCGACGACGTCGAGGACGGCGTCCCAGTCGGCCTGCACCTCCCCCGCGTGCCAGGTCGAGCTGCCCACGACGAGTAGGTCCATAC
>JAGXHO010000268.1 GCA_024636105.1 Trueperaceae bacterium
CGCCGGGCGACCTCGATGAGCAGCGTTTGGGTGGGCATGTCGATGGTCCGGCGCACGCCCTCGGGGAGGCGGTCGAACTCGATCGCGGTGCGCGACCACGTGAGGATGTCGTACGCCGCCGCCTCGCCCTCGGCGCCGAAGTCGTCCGAGAAGGCGTTGATCAGGCGACCGGACTCGAAGTGCAGGCGGCCCCGGCGGCGGCCGGAGGTGACCCCCAGGCTGCAGGTGCGCCGCTCCGCTTCGACCAGTTGGAGCACCGAGGCGAGCGGGATGCCGGCGACCTGCCCCAGGTCGTGGCGTTCCAGCGCTTCGAGCACGGCGCGCGCGACCTCGGGGTAGCCGGCCGGCTTGCGCAGGACGGTCAGGCCGCCGTACCCGTCGAGCCCTTCGTCTACCGTCGTGGGCGCGAGGGCGGAGAGGACCACGACCGGCAGCGTGGTGCCGCGGTTCGTGAGGTACCCGATCAGCGCGAAGCCGTCCATCACGGGCATCGCCAGATCGGTGACGACCACGTCGATGACGCGCGATTCGAGCAGCTCCACCGCCTCTTGGCCGTGGATGGCGGTGAGGACGTCGAACATCCCGAGGGAGGTGGCCAACCCGCTCGCGAGCACGCGTCGGGTGCCTGGATCGTCCTCGACGATCAGGACGGTCTTGCGCCCGTCGTCGGGCCGGTCTTCCGCTGTGCGGTCCATGAACCCACACGATGGCGCATCCAGGTCCCCGACGGTATGAACGATGCCATTCGCGGCCAGGACGGCCGCGGGACCCCGAATCAGCGCGCTTCGGTTTCGATCCCGTAGAGCGCTCGGTAGACCTCGAGGTTGAGCGTCACCCGCTGCAGGTACTCGCGGGTCTCGAGCGCGTCGATGTGGCGCAGCAGTTCGTCCTTGTCGCGCGCCACCACGTCGCCCTCGTAGAGCCGGCGGATGTACCCCTGCCCGCGGTTGTACGACGGGATCACGAGTTCCGCGTCGCCATCGAAGTAGTCGAGCAGCCAGCGCAGGTAGTAGGTGCCGTAGCGCACGTTGGCGTCGGGATCGAACGGGTCGTCCGGGTCCTCGCTCTGGAGCTCGGCCAACCAGCCCCAGGTCGATGGGATCACCTGCATGAGGCCCTGGGCGTTCGACGTCGAGACCGCCACCGGCGAGAACGCCGACTCCTGGCGCATGATCGCCCAGACGAGCGCCGGTTCGACTCCGAACGCGAGACCGTGGGCGTCCACGGCGTCGGGATAGGCGCGTGGGTACGCGAGGCGCCAGACGCGCGGGTCGCGGTCGCCGGTGTTCAGCAGCGCCTGGGCGGCGCGCTGGCTCTGACGGAACTCGGCGTGGCGTTCCTGCAGCGCTCCGGCGAGCTGGAGGACGTCCTCGCGATCGGTGGCGGCGCGCAGCGCGAACACCAGTTCGCCACGGGCGGCCTCGTGGTCGCCCACCGTGCGCAGCGCGTGCGCCAGGTCGAGCACCGAGGCGACCGACGGCACGGCGACGTCGCTGGCTGCGGTGGGGTCGGCGACGCCGGAAGCCTCGGACGCCACGGCCGGTACGTCGAGCGGGGCGCCGAGCCGCAGCGCGAAGTACGAGCCCTCCGGGATCAAGTCGCGCGCGACCGTAGCTCGCTCGGCGTCGCCGAGGCGGTCGGCGAGGACCAGCGCGCGGTACGCAGCGTCGTCGGCGTAGGTCGCGTCGCCGGTGCGCGCGATCGCCAGGTAGGCGTCGACCGCGTCGCTCCAGCGTTCGCGCCCCTCCAACCAACCGGTGGCGAGCCACATGCGGCTCGCCTGGCCGGTCGCGAGCATCAGCGCGACCGCGTCGTCGATGCGGCCCTCGCGTCCGGCGACCAAACCACGGCCGTAGCTACCGAACGCCCCCCCGAGGGCGGCGAACGCCGCGTCGGCCTCGGTCCAGCGCTCGAGCGCGAAGAGCGACCACGCCTCGCCCTCGAGCGCCGCCCGTGTCCCGGGAACCTCGTCGAGCCAGCGTTCGAAGGCTTCGAGCGCTTCTTCGTGGCGGCCCGCGGCCCGGAGCGCCGGAGCCTCGATGGACGGCGCTGCACGGCCGTCCAGCGCCTCGAGCGCCCGGGTCGCGAGCCCCGCCTGCAAGAAGGCGTTGGCGCGGCGGTAGGGGTCTTCGATCAGGCGCTCGAGCCCGTCGAGGGCGGCCTGGTTGGGGAGTGCCTCGCGGTAGGCGGCGATCGCCCGTTCGCGAGCGGCGGCGGCCGCGGTCGGGTCGCCCGCCAGCAGCGCGGCCGCTTCGGCCACCGCCCCGATCTCGGCGTGCAGCGACCGCCGCGCGGCGCGCTCCAGGGGGTCGTCGATGCGCAGCGCCAACACCCGTTCGAAGGCGGCGAGGCGCGCGTCGGGGGGCAGCCGCGGGGCGCGGGCGAGCAGCTCGGCGACGCGGAACGCCAGGTAGCCGTCGGCGGTCTCGGCGAGCGCGCGCATCGCGTCGAGGTCGTCGTCGCGGCGCGCGCGCTGGAGCGCGCCGTAGTCCTCGAGCGGCGGGTGGCCGTACGGGTCCGCGATCGCGACGTGCACGAGCGGTACCGGGAGCGTCGAGCGCGCCGGCAGCCCCAGGAAGACGAGCGCCGCGCCGGTCCCGAGGAGGGCGACGAGGGCGGTGGCTCGGAGGGCGCGGTTCGGCATGCCGCAGGCTACCGGAGCGGCCTGAAGGGGGGCTGAGAGGTCGGCGACCCGTGGCGTGTGCACGCCGTTGGATCCGGAATCGGTTCCGTCCTGGACGCACGCGACCGCGTCCGGCAGCGTCGGGCACGCGCGGCTGCGGCACGGAGCGCGTTCGGGACGGAAAAGGGCTCTGTGTTAGGCTGCCCTCAAACCGGTCCCGCCCCGGCCGCGCCCGTCGCGCCGCCGGTCGTCGTGGGTCCCAGCGGCGCGTCGTCGTCGTCCCGTCCGACCGTCATGTGCGCCGACGCCGCGATCCGTTCCGCGTTCGTCCGTTCCACGCACGTCCGCCGTCTGCTAGAGAGCCAGGTACCACCTTGATCCGAGTCGAATCCCTCAACAAAGTGTTCGGTCCGAACCCCGACCAGGCCCTTGCGCTGCTCCGTGAGGGGCGCAGCAAGGACGACATCCTGGCCGAGACCGGCCACGTGATCGGCGTCCAGGACGTCTCGTTCACCTTGAAGCCGGGAGAGTTCTTCGTCATCAAGGGGCTCTCGGGCTCCGGCAAATCGACGCTCCTGCGCGCCATCAATCGGCTGATCGAGCCGACGTCCGGCCACGTCTGGTTGACCACGGACGACGGCGAGGTCGACGTCGTGAGCGTCGACGCGCGCAAGCTCCGGACCATCCGGCAGGACCACTTGGCGATGGTGTTCCAGCGCTTCGGTCTGCTCCCGCACCGCAGCGTGCGCGAGAACGTCGCGTACGGACTCGAGATCAAGGGCGTCGCGCGCGCCGAGCGGATGAAGCGTGCGGACGAAGTCATCGAGATGGTGGGCTTGGGCGGTTGGGGCGCCTCGCCGCCGAGCTCGCTGTCCGGCGGCATGCAGCAGCGCGTCGGCCTGGCGCGCGCGATCGCGACGGGCGCCAAGGTGCTCCTGATGGACGAGCCGTTCAGCGCGCTCGACCCGTTGATCAAGATGCAGATGCAAGACGAGATGATCCGCCTGCAGCGCCAGCTGGGGCGCACGGTCTTGTTCATCACGCACGACCTGGACGAGGCGCTGCGGCTCGGCGACCGGATCGCGATCATGGAGGACGGTCGCTTCGTGCAGGTCGGCACGCCCGAGACGATCGTCACCGAACCCAAGACCGAGTACGTGCGCGATTTCGTCGCGCACGCCGACCCGACCAACGTCATCACCGCCGCGACCATGACCGTGCTGCGCACGCCCTGCGAAGAAAACGAACAACGGCCAGTGCTGTTAATTTTTGCCGGTGGTGGTTATGGCTATCGCTCGTTCCGAGAAAAAGAAAACATCGCGGCATGGTTACGCGGCTTGGGCTTACACACGGTGATTGTCGAATACCGCTGTAACGGCTGGCGGCATCCGGCCCGCGCTTCTCGGTGATCCCATGGATGAGTTCGCGCTCGGTGACGAGGCCGAGCAGTCGCCCGTCGTCGCCGACGACCAACAGCGGCAGGTTCACCCGGTTGCGGGCCTCGAGCAGCGTCCGGAGCGTGCGGTCGCCGCGGACGATCGCCGCACGGTCGCGATGGCGCGACCGCGGCGTCTGCTCCTCGAGCAGCTCGTCGATCGGCACCAGGGCCGCCCGGCCGCCGTCGGCGCGCACCTCGAGCACGCGTCCGTCGGCGCCCACCACGACCTCGACGTCCGCCTGGGTGCGGTGGACGAGCACGCGGGCACCGTCCTCGCGCCCGACCTCGTCGATGCGGTCGTGATCGGGCCCGACCGCGACGGTCGCGGCGGTGATCACGCCCGTGGGGTCGGCGTGGGCGACGAAGTCGGCGACGTAGGCGGTCTTCGGGTTCGTGACGATCGTCTCGGGGGTGCCGACCTGCACGAAGCGCCCATCCTCCATGATCGCGATCCGGTCGCCCAAGCGCAGGGCCTCGTCGAGGTCGTGGGTGATGAACAGGACGGTGCGCCCGAGCTGGCGCTGCAGGCGGATCATCTCGTCTTGCATCTGCATCTTGATCAAGGGGTCGAGCGCGCTGAACGGTTCGTCCATCAGGAGCACCTTGGCGCCGGTCGCGATCGCGCGCGCCAAACCGACGCGCTGCTGCATCCCGCCGGACAGGGAACTGGGCGGTGAGGCGCCCCAGCCGCCCAAGCCGACCATCTCGATGACCTCGTCCGCGCGCTTCATGCGCTCGGCGCGCGCGACGCCCTTGACCTCGAGGCCGTACGCGACGTTGTCGCGCACGCTGCGGTGCGGGAGCAAGCCGAAGCGCTGGAACACCATCGCCAGGTGGTCCTGACGGATGCTCCGGAGCCGGCGCTTGTCGACGGACGCGACGTCGACCTCGCCGTCGTCGGTCGTCAACCAGACCTTGCCGGACGTCGGCTCGATCAGCCGGTTGATGGCGCGCAGGAGCGTCGACTTGCCGGAGCCCGACAGCCCCATGATGACGAAGAACTCGCCCGGCTTCAGGGCGAATGAGACGTCCTGGACGCCGATCACGTGGCCGGTGTCGGCTAGGATCTGGTCCTTGCTTCGCCCCTCACGGAGCAGCGTGAGGGCGTGGTCGGGGTTCGGACCGAACACTTTGTTCAGGGATTCGACTCGGATCAACGTGGTACCTGACTTCCTTGCGGACGACGGACGGACTCGACGGACGGACTCGAGGGACGAACGCGCAACGGGCGGTGCGGAACGGATCGCGGCGCGACGGGCGGACGGGACGGTCGAACGGCAACGGCGACGATGCGCGGAAAGGACCCACGACGGCCGGAGGCGCGACGGGAGCGTCCGGGGCGGGATCGGTTTGGAGGCACCCTAACACAGGCCCCTTTTTGCGTCCGGAACGCGCTTCGCATCACAACCGCACGTGCTCGACGGTGCTCGACGCGGCCGCGTGCGTGCAGCACGAGGCCGAAGGCCCCTCGACGGCGTGCGGCTCGGCCACGGACCTCCACGTCCTCGGCTCGAGCGTGGGCGAGCTCTCAGCCCCCCTTCAGGCCAGTCCGGTAGCCTGCGGCATGCCGCATCGCGCCCTCCGAGCCACCGCCCTCGTCGCCCTCCTCGGGGTTGGCGCGGCGCTCGTCGCCCTGGGCCTGCCTGCGCGCTCGCCGCTCCCGGTGCCGCTCGTGCACGTCGCGATCGCCGATCCGTACGCCCACCCACCGCTCGAGGACTACGGGGCGCTCCAGCGCGCGCGGCGCGAGGACGACCTCGACGCGATGCGCGCGCTCGCCGAGACCGCCGACGGCTACCTCGCGTTCCGCACCGCCGAACTGATCGCCCGCGACCCACGCCTGCCCGCCGACGCGCGCCTCGCCGCCTTCGAGCGGGTGCTGGCGCTGCGCGTCGACGATCCGCTGGAGCGCGCGGCGCGCCGGTCGCTGCACGCCGAGATCGGCGCCGTCGCCGAAGCGTCGGCGTTGCTGGCGGGCGACGCGGCAACGGCGGCGACGGCGCGCGAGCGGGCGATCGCCGCCTACCGCGAGGCGCTGCCGAACCGAGCCGCCATCGACGGGCTCGAGCGCCTGATCGAGGACCCGTACCGCCTTGCCAACGCCTTCTTGCAATCCGGGCTCGCCACCCGTGCGCTCGAGGCGCTCGACGGCCGCGTGGCTCCGTCGATCGAGGCGCCGGCGCTCCGCGCCGCGGGCCGCCACGAAGAGGCGCTCGAAGCCTTCGGACGCTGGCTCGACGAAGTACCGGGGACGCGTTCGGCACTCGAAGGCGAGGCCTGGTCGCTCTTCGCGCTCGAGCGCTGGGACGAGGCCGACGCGGCGTTCGCCGCCCTCGGCGGCTCGACCGGCACCTACGGTCGCGGCCTGATCGCCGGCCGTGAGGGCCGCGTCGACGACGCGGTCGCGCTGATGCTGGCCACGGGCCAAGCGAGCCGGATGTGGACCGCCACCGGCTGGCTCGAGGGTCGCGAGCGGTGGCGCGACGCGGTCGACGCCTACCTGGCGATCGCGCGCACGGGCGACGCCACGTACGCCGACGACGCCGCGTACCGTGCGCTGGTCCTCGCCGACCGCCTCGGCGACGCCGAGCGGGCGACGATCGCGCGAAACCTGGTCCCAGCCGGCTCGTACTTCGCGCTGCGACTCGGCGCCACGCTCGACGTGCCGGTCGTCGCCCGCGAGGCTTCCGCCGCCGACGGCATCGCCACCGACCCCGCCGACGCCGCGACGACCGTGGTCGCGGCGCTCGAGCTGGCGCGGGCGCTGCGAACGGTGGGCGACGACGTGGCCGCACGTGGCGAGCTGGTGTTCGCGCTGCGCGATGCCAACGAACGCGAAGGGGTGCTCGTGCTCGCCGAGGCGCTGCAGGACCGGCACGGCGAGTTCCGGCAGAGCCAGCGCGCCGCGCAGGCGCTCCTGAACGCCGACGACCGCGACCCACGCGTCTGGCGCCTCGCGTACCCGCGCGCGTACCCGGACGCCGTGGACGCCCACGGCCTCGCGTTCGGGGTCGAACCGGCGCTCGTCTGGGCGATCATGCGCCAGGAGTCGGCGTTCTCGCCGGTGGCGGTCTCGACGTCGAACGCCCAAGGGCTGATGCAGGTGATCCCGTCGACCTGGGGCTGGTTGGCCGAGCTCCAAAGCGAGGACCCAGACGACCCGTTCGATCCCGATGCCAACGTGCGCTACGGCACCTACTACCTCCGCTGGCTGCTCGACTACTTCGATGGGGACACAGAACTCGTGATCCCATCGTACAACCGCGGGCAGGGGTACATCCGACGGCTCTACGAGGGCGAGGTGGTGGCCGGCGACAAGGACGAGTTGCTGCGCCACATCGACGCGCTCGAGACGCGGGAGTACCTGCAGCGGGTAACGCTCAACCTCGAGGTGTACCGGGCGCTCTACGGGATCGAAGCCGAAGCGCGCTGACGCCACCCCGGCCGTCCTGGCGGCGAATGGCATCGTTCATAGCGTCACGGACCCGAATGCGCCATCGTGGACCAGCATGAACCGCCCAGCGGAAGAACGCCCCGACGACGGGCGCAAGACGGTCCTGATCGTCGAGGACGATCCCGGCACGCAGCGCGTGCTCGCCAGTGGGTTGGCGACGTCGCTCGGAATGTTCGACGTCCTCGTCGCCAACCACGGTCAGGAGGCGGTGGAGCTGCTCGAGTCGCGCCCCGTCGACGTGGTCGTCACCGACTTGGCGATGCCGGTGATGGACGGCTTCGCGCTGATCGGGTACCTCACCAACCGCGGCACCACGATGCCCGTCGTGGTCCTCTCCGCCCTCGCCCCCACGACCGTGGCCGACGGCCTCGACGGCTACGGCGGCCTGACCGTCCTGCGCAAGCCGACCGGCTACCCCGAGGTCGCGCGCGCCGTGCTCGAAGCGCTGGAGCGCCACGACCTCGGTCAGGTCGCCGGCATCCCGCTCACCTCGGTCGTCCAGCTGGTCGAGGCCGAGCGGCGCACGTGCAGCCTGGGGGTCACCTCGGGTCGGCGCCGGGGCCGCCTGCACTTCGAGTCCGGTCGCTTGATCAACGCCTTCTCGGACGACTTCGGCGCCGAGGGCGAGGCCGCCGCGTACGACATCCTCACGTGGTCGCGCACCGCGATCGAGTTCGGTCGCCTCCCCGAGGGCGTTCACCGCACGATCGACATGCCCACCCAAACGCTGCTCATCGAGGTCGCTCGGCGTCAGGACGAACAGCGCGCACGGGAAGCGAAGCTGACGCCGCCGGCGCCGCTGCCGCGTGCCCCCAACGGTGCGCTGCACGATCGCGGCGTCGATCCTGTGGACGCGACCGATGCACGACCGGGCGAACCGATCGACGCGGCCCCCGAAGCCACCACCGAGGACGCGCCCGAAGACGCGCCCGAAG
>JAGXHO010000026.1 GCA_024636105.1 Trueperaceae bacterium
CATCGACGTGACGCTCGAGGTCTTCCCCGAGGACCAGTTCCGGCAGCGCCGCATCCTCGAGGTCAGCAGTTCCGCCGCGACGCTCGACGGCTACATGATCATGCCCGGCCAGGTGAGCGCGCAGTACCTGGGCGCCGGCTGGGTCCGGCCGTTGGACGACTTCCTCGCCGACCCGAGCTTGACGATGCCCGACCTCGACCTCGACGACTTCTACGCCGGCGCGCTCGACACCTTCCGCTCCGATGCCGGGCTCTTCGGGCTGCCGCTGCAGATCGAATCGAGCGTGCTCTTCTACCGCGCCGACCTGTTCGAGGCGGCCGGGCTCGAAGGGCCGCCCACCACGATGGACGAGCTGATGGAGTACGCCGCCGCGCTCGAGGGCGACCAGATGGCCGGCTTCGCCATGCGCGGTCGCGGCGCCGCCGCGACCAGCCAGACCGTCAACCTGCTCTACTCGTTCGGCGGCCGCTGGATGGACGACGACGGTGCCTCCGCGCTGGCTTCCCCGGAGAGCGTGGCGGCGCACGAGTTCTACGCCGAGATCATGCGCGAGTACGGTCCGCCCGGACCGGCCAACCTCCACTGGGCCGAGGTCACCAGCCTCTTCGCGCAGGGCCAGGCCGCGATGATCTTCGACGCCAACGTCTTCCGACCGATCATGGAAGACCCGGCCCAAGCGATCGACGTGGTGCGCGAGAACGTGCGTTATGCGCCGCTCCCCGCCGGCCCGGCCGGCAGCGTCCCGGGCGTGCTCGTGTGGGGCATGAGCGTCAACCACGCCTCGCAGAACCCCGAAGCCGCCTGGTACTTCATCCAGTGGGCGATGTCCAAGGAGAACCAGGAGCGCCTGCTGGAGTTCGGTGTGCCCGCTGCCCGCGCCTCGGCCTGGACCAACGAGGAGTTCCTCGCGAACGCTCCGGCCGATTGGATCGAAGCTTCGCAGACGTCGTTCCAGAACGGACAGCCCAACTGGAACCCGCCCGTGATCCCGGTCGCCGAAGTGCGCGACGCCTACGGCCAGGCGATCGTGGCCGCGCTCGAAGGCCGCGACATCCAAGAAGCGCTGCAACGCGCGGCCACCGCCATCGACGCGATCGTCGAGCGCTCGCGGCAGTGAACTGAGCGATCGACCACGGTGATCGCAAGGGAGGGGCGAGCTCGACTCGCCCCTCCCGTCTGGCCCAGCCTCGGAGACCCACGTGAAGAGCGTCAGCGCCTTCGTCGACCGGAACGCCCGGTACCTATTCCCCCTACCCGCCATCCTGGCGATCCTGGTGTTGATCGTCGCGCCGGTGCTCGCCAACTTCGCGCTGTCGCTCTACGACTACTTCGTGGGGGGTAGCCCGAGGTTCGTCGGCATCGACAACTACGAGCGCGCCTTCACGGACTCGCGCGTCTGGAACGGCATCCGCAACACCTTCTATTTCACCTTCACGGCCGTCCCGCTCCAGCTCGTGCTGGGCGTCGCGATCGCCGTCCTGTTCAACCGCGACTTCCCCGGCAAAGGGCTCGCGCGCACGGTCATCTTGCTTCCGATGGTCGCCACGCCCGTGGCGATCGCCCTCATCTGGGCGTTGATGTTCAACCCCAGCCTCGGGGTCCTCAACTACTTCCTCGAGAGCCTGGGCCTGGAGCGCTCCCTGTGGGTGGCGCAGTCGAACCTCGCGATCCCCTCGCTCGTGCTGGTCGACACCTGGCAGTGGTCGCCGATGATCGCGCTGATCCTGCTCGCGGCCATGCAGAGCGTGCCGGCCGAGCTCTACGAGGCCGCACGCATCGACGGTGCCTCGGGCTGGCAGTCGTTCTGGCGCATCACCATCCCCAGCATCCGCTCGGCGATCGTGGTCGCGCTGATCCTGCGCGCGGTCGATGCCCTCAAGACCTTCGACATCATCTACGTGATCACCGAAGGTGGTCCGGGCATCGCATCGGAGACGCTGAACGTGCTCGCCTTCAAGACGGGGTTCAACTTCTTCCACGCCGGGTACGCCGCCACGCTGCTGATCTTCCTGATGTTCACGGTGCTCGGCATCGCCGTGCTGCTCAACGCGATCCGGCGGCGCGCGTGACCGCCCTCGCCAATGCGGACCCCGCGCGCGATGCGGCCCATCGTTCGCGGGTGCGGGCGCAGCGCCTGAAGCTGCTGAAGAACCTCGGCATCGCGGCGCTGATCGTCGTGACGCTGGCGGTCATGCTCTTCCCCTTCTACTGGATGGTGCTCACCAGCCTGCGCAGCCAGGTCGACAACGTCAGCCGCATCCCGGTCTGGTTCTTTACGCCCACCTGGGAGAACTACCAGAACGTGATCGCCCGCAACAACTTCCTCGAGTACACCTGGAACTCGTTCGTGATCGCGGGGCTGTCGACCTTCTTCGGCTTGGTTCTGGGGCTGCCCGCCGCCTACTCGATCGCGCGCTTCAAGCAAGACGGTCTGGCGCTGGCGATCCTCATCGCACGGCTCACGCCCTACATCACGTACCTGGTTCCTTGGTACCTGGCGTTCCGTGCGCTGGGCCTGATCGACACCTACTTCGCGCTGACCCTCACGCACCTGATCGTGGGGATGCCGCTGATCGTATGGATCATGATCAGCTTCTTCGAGAACGTCCCCCAGGACCTCGAGGAGGCCGCCTTCGTCGACGGTGCTACCCGAATCGGCGCGTTCTGGCGGGTGATCCTTCCGCTCTCCACGCCGGGGATCGTCGCGGCTGCGATCCTGGCGTTCATCTTCAGCTGGAACCAGTTCTTGTTCAGCCTGGTGCTCGCCGGACCGAACACGCGCCCGGTGCCGGTCGCGGTGTTCAACTTCATCTCGTACGGGCAGATCGACTTCGGCGGCCTCGGGGCCGCAGCGGTCCTGATCACGCTGCCCGTCATCATCCTGACGCTCATCATCCAGCGCTGGATCGTCACCGGCCTGACGATGGGCGCCGTGAAAGGCTGACCCGGAGGTTCGACCATGAAGGCACTGCGCAAGCTCGCGCTGGGCGATCCGAACTTGGCCCTGCTCGAGGTCCCCGAACCCGAACTCAGGGCGGGCCACGTCATCATCGACGTGGCCGCCGCCGGCATCTGCGGCACCGACGTGCACATCATGCACGACGAGTACCGCTCCGAGCCGCCGGTGACGCTCGGGCACGAGGTCGCCGGGACGGTGGCGGCGCTCGGCGACGGCGTCCGCGGCTGGGAGGTCGGCCAGCGCGTCGTGTCCGAGACGTACTTCTCGACGTGCGGCCGGTGCGCGCACTGCCGCACGGGCCGGCCCAACCTGTGCGCCTCGCGGCGCTCGATCGGCTCGTTCGAGGACGGCGGCTTCGCGCCCAAACTGCTGACGCCGGCGACCAACCTACACGCCCTCCCCGAGGGCCTCGACTTCCCCGAGGCGGCGCTCATCGAACCGCTGGCGTGCGTCGTGCGTGGCCTGCTGGAGCTGAACGAGCTGCGCGCGGGCGACCGGGTCGTGGTCACGGGACCGGGTCCGATCGGCCTCTTGGCGCTGCAGGTGGCGAAGGCGGCAGGCGCGCGCGTGGCGATGCTCGGCACGGCGGCCGACGCGGCGCGCCTCGAGCTCGCCGACCGGCTCGGCGCCGACGGCGTGTTCACGGTGGAAGCGGCCGACGCGATCGCCGACAGGACCGCGGACGCGCTGGGCGGCGAGCCCGACGTCGCCATCGAGTGCTCGGGGGCCGAACCCGCCGCTACCCTGTTGTTGCGCCTCGTGCGCAAGGCCGGTCGCTACGTCCAGGTCGGCCTCTTCGGTCGGCCCATCGCGCTCGACTTCGACCAGGTCTGCTACAAGGAGCTGCGCGTGAGCGGCAGCTTCGCCACGACGCCCAGTTCCTGGCATCGCGCGCTCGTGCTGGCTGGCTCGGGTGCGGTCTCGCTCGCTTCGATCGTCGGCGCGACCTACCCACTCGACGAGTGGGAGCGCGCGTTCGAGGCGGTGGCGGCGCGCACGCCGGGCAAGGTGCTGCTCGTGCCGTGACGTTCGTGCGACCCTGGATGGCCGTGGCGCGTAGGCGCCAGTCCAGGACGGTCGCCACGCTTCCATTGCGGTCGCGGCGCGGCGGGTACGGTTCACGGGTTGCCCGAGGAGGACCCAACATGCCCACCGTCACCGCCGAAGGCCGCAGCGTCCAGGTCGATCCAGGCACCCGCCTGGTGCTCGCGATCGAAGCGCTCGGCATCGACATCGGCCACCGCTGCGGCGGTAAGGCCCGCTGCACCACGTGCCGCGTCGCGTTCGACGCCGGCGCGCCCGACACCTACACCCGCGCCGAGTACCTCAAGCTGCTGGCCGCCGGCCTGCTCGAGCCCGCAGACGCCACCGAGCCGGCGCGCTTGTCCTGTCAGGTGCTCGTCGAGCACGACATGACCGTGCGCGTGCTCAAGACGAAGCAGACCGAAGGTTGGACCGACACCGGTCCGGCGGTCGGACCCGACCTCATCCCCGAGCCGGAGCGCTTCGACCGTGCGGATCTGGAGGCCGAGTTGGCGGTCGGCTGAGCCGTCGACGATCTCAATCTTCCCGAACCCGTACCATCGTCGTCGTGGAGCGCCCCGATCCGTCGACGATCCCACCATCTGCGCCGCCACGGTCCGCCGTGCGCGGCGCGCTCGTCTTCATGGGCGGCACCCTCGGCTCGCGCGCCAGCGGCCTGTTGCGCGAGGTGCTGCTCGTCGCGCTCTTCCCCGTGCGCGCCTCGGACGCCTTCCGCATCGCCTGGGCGGTCCCCAACCTGTTCCGCGAGCTGCTCGCGGAAGGGGCCCTCACGAACGCCTTCGTCCCGGTGGTGCAGCGCCTGCGCGGCGACGACCGCCGAGCCTTCGCCGGCGCCATGCTCGCCGCGCTGGCGCTCGCGAACGCGCTGTTGCTGGCGCTCGCGCTCGTAGCCGCCCCCTGGATCGTCGACCTGCTCCTCGCCACCGACGCCAACGTCGACCGCGACCTCGCGGTGCACCTGCTGCGGCTCACCTTCCCGGTGCTCGGCGCGATCAGCATGGCGGCGCTGGCGATGGGGGTGCTGCAGGCCGAGGAGCGCTTCGCCGCCCCCGCGTGGGCGCCGGTGGCGCTCAACGCCGCGGCGATCGCGGCGATGCTCGCCTTCCCCGGCGCCCCGGAGGCGCTCGCCCTGGGCGTGGTCGCGGGCGGGGTGCTCCAGGCGCTGGTGCAGTGGCCGGCCATGGCGCGCGCCGGCCTGACGCCGCGCTGGCGCTGGTGGCACGCGGCCATGCCCGCGGCGTTGGCGCTCATGGGCCCCTTCGCCTTCACCACCGGCGCCCGCCAGGTGTTGAACGTGGTCGCGCAGCGGATGGTGTCGAACGAGGCGCTCTTCCCCGCCGGCGCCGTCACCGGCTACGCGCTCGCCTCCATGCTGTTCGCG
>JAGXHO010000269.1 GCA_024636105.1 Trueperaceae bacterium
CCGAGAGGCTGAACGAGAAGTCGAGGTCCTTCTTCTCCTCGAAGTTGCGCTGCTTCTTCTCGTCCATCATCGAGTACATCAGGCGGCGCGTGACGTTCGGGGTGAGCGGGTCGTGCTCCGTGGGGCGCCACTCTCCGTGGATCTTGATCATCGGCGGCAGCCCGACCGTGAGGATCAGGTCGGAGGCGCGTCGCTCGACGGCCATCTTGAGGAGGTCGACGATGTCGACCTGAGTCTGGGTCGCGCGGATCTGGTCGGCCATCAGGGGTTCCTCTCCGGAGCGGTGGTGGTCATTCGGCGGTCCTCGCCAGCACCTCTTCGAGCGTGGTGATGCCCTCGAAGGCCTTCAGGACCCCATCGTCGCGCAGCGTGCGCATGCCGTTGCGCATGGCGATCTCTTTCATCTCCAGCGCCGATTGCTCCTTCACGATGGCGGTGGAGAGCTCGTCGTCGACGATGAGCAACTCGTGAATAGCGTACCGACCGTTGTAGCCGCTGCCGCCGCATTTCTCACAGCCGACGCCGCGGTAGAGCTTCTTGCCCTTGATCTCTTCGGCCGGGAGGCCGAGCCGGCGCAGCACGTCGGGCTCGGGGGTGTACTCGACCTTGCAGTCCTTGCACACCTTGCGCACGAGGCGCTGCGCGAGCACGCCGATCAGCGACGCCGACACGTTGAACGGTTCGATGCCCATCTCGGTCAGGCGCACCACGGCGCCGGCGGCGTCGTTCGTGTGGAGCGTGGCGATGAGCAGGTGGCCGGTCAGGGCGGCCTCCATCGAGATCTTGGCGGTCTCGTGGTCCCGGATCTCACCGACCATGATGATGTCCGGGTCCTGGCGCAGGAAGGCGCGCAGCGCGCGGGCGAAATCGAGGCCTGCCTTGACGTTCACCTGCGTCTGGTTGATCCCGGGGATCTCGTACTCCACCGGGTCCTCGACCGTCGAGACGTTGACGTCCGGGGTGGCGACGCGCTTGAGGATCGAGAAGGTGGTGAACGACTTGCCCGAGCCGGTCGGGCCGGTGATCAAGAACATGCCGTAGGGCTTCTGGATCACGTCGGTGAAGCGCTGGTAGTTGTGTTCGGCGAAGCCGAGCTGCTCGATCTCCGGGATCGAGGTCGCCTTCTTGAGCAGGCGCATGACGACCTTCTCGCCGTACACGGTCGGCAGCGTCGAGAGCCGCAGGTCGACCTCGACCGACTTGTCCTTGTAGCGCACGCGGCCGTCCTGCGGCATGCGTCGTTCGGCGATGTTCAGCCCGCCCATGATCTTGATGCGCGCAGCCAACGCGCTCGCGGTCGCCTTGGGCATCGTCATGTACTCGCGCAGGCTGCCGTCCTTGCGGACGCGCACGATGACCTTGTCGGGGCGCGGCTCGATGTGGATGTCCGAGATGTCGTTGAGCAGGGCTTCGCGGATGATGCTGTTGACGACCTTCACCAGCGCGTTGTCGTCGATCGAGGACGTGTCCTCTTCGGCCTGCTGCTGCCCGCCGACCTCCTCCATCACGGCCCGTGCGAGCTCGTCCATGTCGGCACCGTCGCGGTAGAAGCGGTTGATGAGGCGCGTCAGGGTCTCTTCGGTGGCGACGGCCGGCTGGATCTCCTTGCCGGTGATCAGCCGGATGTCGTCGAGCGCGAACACGTGCCGCGGGTCCTTCATGGCGACGACCAGCGTGTTGCCCTCGGCGCGCACCGGCATCGCCTGGTAGCGGCGCACGGTCGCCTCGGGCACCAGCGTCACGACGAACGGATCGACCTTGACGGTGTTCTCCTCGACGTACTCGTAGCCGAGCTGCATCGCCAAGCTGCGCGCCAGCATCTCGGGCGAGATCTTGCCCGATTGCACGAGCGTGTCCTCGAGCCGCCCTCCGCCCGAGCGCTGCCTGTTGAGCGCATCGTCGACGTCGAGTTGCGTGACGTAGCCGAGGTCGACGAGGATCTCGCCGAGCGGCTTGACCTTCCCGAGCTTCGCCTGCTCCTCCAGGGCCTTGCGCAACTGCTCACGCTTGAGCTTCTTCGAGACGAGCAGCTGCTCGCCGAGCCGCCCTTTGTCGTGCGCGTACATCGCTTCGATGCGCTGCTGGACCTGCGCATCCGACGCGGCGACGAACGCGGTCGCGATCGGCACGATGGCCTCGACGTCGGCGATGCGCCGCGGATCCGCGACCGCGATGACCAGCGTCTCGCCGTCCATCCGCAGGGGGACGGCGTTGAACTGCACCGCGTCGAGCCGCAACAGATGGCTCGCCAACGCCTCGTCGAACGGTACGCCGGCCAAGCTCGGCTCGAACGGGAGCCCGAGCTGCTCGGCGAGGAGGCGCACGAGGGTGTCGTCGTCCAGGTGGCCCCGGCGGACGAGGATGCGCCCGAGCACCCCACCGGTGCGCTGCTGCTCCGCGACCGCCTCGGCGAGGTCGCCTTCGGTCAGCAGCCCTCGCTCGACGGCCAACGCACCGAGGCGCTGGCTGGTGTCGACCTGGAAGTCGCTGGGCGGCGTGAGGCCGAGCTCGGGGTAGTACGTCGCCAGCCCCCACTGGAGCTCGCTCCGCAACGCCTGGTAGGGCTCGACGACGCACCCGGACGCGTCCTCGATCTCCTCGATCGCCAGCGCGTCCAGCGGGTCCTCGAAGGCGACCCGCAAGCGGTTGCCGTCGATGGCGAACGGCAGGGCGCCGACCTCGTACGCGGTATCGCCATCGACCTTGGCGAGCGCGTCCGGCATCACGTCGACGCGCGGGAGCATCACGAGCGGGATGCCGATCGACTCCTCGACCGCGCGCGCGATGCGCTGCTCCGAGATCACGCCGATCTGGACGAGGACGTCGGCGAGGCGTCCGCCGACCTCGGCGTGGCGACCGATCGCCTGTTGCAGCGACTCGTCGCTGACGTACCCGCGCTCGAGCAGGACGGCGCCGAGGCGCTTGTCACCGATCGACAGGACGGCCATGGCCACCTCCGGTGAGCACCCATCGCTCGATCCGGCGGGCGGCGCGCGTGTGGGCGTGCCGGCCCGGCGAGAGCGGGGTGACGAGGACCGAGATCAAACCGGCGCAGTTCGCGCCGAGGACGTCGGTGAAGAGCTGATCGCCCACCATCGCGGTGTGGCGCGCGTCGCTTCCGAGCGCGCGCAATCCGCGCCGGAAGGCGAACCCGAAGGGCTTGCCCGAGAGCGCGAACGCCTGCACGCCGAGGTCGACCCCCAGCGCAGCGACGCGCGCGCGCGTGCCGTTGGACAGGAGCGCGACCGCGATCCCGGCGGCCCTCAGGTCGCCGAGCCACGTCCGCACGTCGGCGCCGACCGGCGCCCCGTCGCGGACGACGAGCGTGTCGTCGGCGTCGATGAGCACGCCGCGGACCCCGTGTTCTTGCAGCCATGCGACGGAAACGTCCGTCACCGACGCAACGTGGAGGTTCGGCTTCAGCATCTCGCGATGCTAGCATGCGTCCGTGAGGGCGCCCGCGAAGCGCTTCACGCCTGCACGGCGGCTATGCGTCGCGCTCCGGCGCGCCCACCGCTCCCGCGTGGGCGAGTGCCGCGTGCAGCGACGCGACGAAGTCGTCACCGGCGTCCAACCACGGGTAGTGGCCGCCCTCCACCAGCGCGGTGACGCCGTGCGGGAGGCCGGACAAGGCCGCTTCGGCTTGGTCGGGGTAGGCCGAACCGTCGTGGGTGGCGACGAGGACCGCGGCAGGCACGCGCACCGTGGCCAGTTCGGCGCGAACGTCGACGCGCCACGGCTCCGGCAGCTCGACGGTCTCGGTGGGACCCAGGAGGGCGCTCGCGTCCGCATGCTCGAGCCGCAGCCGGGCGGCCGCGTCGGGGAAGAGCAGCGCGTCGAACAGCGACTTGGCGGAGGTCCTGCCGAACGCCTCGTCGACGAGCGCTTGGGGATCGAACGCGTCGGCGTCGGCCAGCCCCCCCTCGGGCGGCAGGGCGGCGTCGCCGTTCCCGCTGCGGACGGCGGCCTCGCGCTGGAGGGTGCGCGCGAGCATCGGCATCGACACCCACGGGTTGACGAGCACCAGCCCGCGGACTCGGTCCGGATGCCGCCGGGCGGCCCGCACGGCGACGGTCGCTCCGAACCCGTGCGCGAGGAGCGTCGCGTCCGGCAACCGCAAGGCACTCAGCACCGCGGCCACGTCGTCGGCGAGGACGTCGAGGTCGAACGGTGCGTCGGCGTAGCTGCGCCCGCCGCCGCGCTGGTCGGCGTACACGACGCGGTAGCGCTCGAGGTCCTCACCGAGCAGCTCGCGCAGGGCGTGGCAGGAGTAGCCGGGGCCGCCGTGCAGCACGTACAGGGGCGGCGCCTCGGGGGGGCCGACCTGCTCGACGTAGAGGTCGGCGCCGGGAACGACGACGTGGGCGGCGTCGTCGAGCCACGCGGACGCCGCGAGCTCGTCCGGCGCCTCCATCGGGGCTTCGGCGTCCCGACCGTTCACGGCAGCACGCTCCGGAACCGCCAGACGCGCGCGCCGCTCGGCACGGGCGCCGCGTCCGGCTCGTGGCCGCCGCGCGCGACGAGGAGCCACAGGTCGTCCTGGTCCACCGCAGTCAGCAGCTCGACGTCCGCTCCGGTGCGCCGCCAGGCGTCGGCGAGGGGTGCGAGCACGCCGCGGGCGTCGGTGCCGGCGAGCTCGAAGAAGCGCACGTCTCGGTCGCTCGCTTCCGAGGCGGACGATGGCGTCGGGGTCGGTCGAGAGTCGGTCATGGCCGCATCGTAGGACGACCGTGGCCCGGACCCGGAATCCTGGAACGCCCCGTGGTAGGTATGGCGGCACCGGAGGAGGCCGTCCGATGCCCGCGCCCGAACCCCAAGGCCCGCCCCGCGTCGCTCGCCGCACCCTCGAGGACCTGCGCCCGCACGTTCGCGAAGGGCGCTACCGCCTCGGGCCCCACGCGGTGCGGCACGCGGCTACGGAGGGGTTCGTCGAGCGCGACGTGGTGATGACCCTGCTGCATGGGCGTGAGCTCGCGCGCTACCTCGTCGACCAGCGGCTGCTCGTCCTCGGTTGGGTGCCGGCAGGACCCCTGGTCCGGGTGCCCCTGCACGTCGTCGTCGCGTACGACCGCCCTCGTTGGGTCGACGTCGTGACCGCCTTCGTACCGCGCGATCCGCACCGGGTGCTCTCTCGGCGACGCCTCGCCGAGCTGCTGCGCCACGACCGCGACGTCGTGGCGGTGCGCCGCACCGGGCCGCCGTCCGGCGCGGAGCGGGGCTAGGGGGCCGCGCCTAGAGCGGGCAGTCGGAACGCGCGCCGAGCGTTGGCGTCGAGGTGCGTCTCGAGCGTCTCGGGGTCGACGCCTCGGAGGCGGGCGAGCTCGGCCGCCGTCAGGCGAACGTGCCCGGGCCGGTTCGGCTTCCCTCGGTGCGGCACCGGTGCGAGGAACGGCGCGTCGGTCTCGACGAGCAGGCGGTCGAGCGGCACCGCCGACGCGGCGTCCCGGATGGCTTCGGCGCTCTTGTACGTGAGGTTGCCCGCGAAGCTGACGTACCAACCGAGGTCGAGCGCGACCCGGAGCAGGTCGGGGTGTCCGTTCGTGCAGTGCAGCACGCCGCGCCCGTGGCCGAGCTCCGCGATTAGTGCCGCGGTCGCTCGCGAGGCGTCGTCGCGATGCCCCCAGCGCGCGCCGTCCGCGTCGCGGACGTGCAGCACCAGCGGCAGGTCGTGCGCCTTCGCGAGCGCTCCCTGCCAGCGGAACGACGCGAGCTGGTCGTCGAGGGGCACCCGGTCCCAGTAGAGGTCGACGCCGGTCTCCCCGACCCCGACCACCTTCGGATGCTCCAGCGCCTCCTCGACGACGCGGCGTCCGACCGGGTCGGACGCCGCGACGGCGTCGTTCGGGTGCACGCCGACGATCGCGAAGGTCCCCGGGTCGCCCTCGGCGGCGGCGAGGGCTGCGGCCACGCGGTCCGGACCGGTCGCGACGGTGATCAGGGCGACCAACCCTTCGGCGTGGGCGTCCGTGGGGGCATCGAGGCGGTCGAGATGGCAATGGGTGTCGATCACGCCGCACCATACCGGCCGGCCCCGCCGTGTGAGGTTCCCGTCAGAGCGTCGGCGCTAGCCTTCGTGCATCTCGGGGCCAGAGCGCCCCGCCGCGATCTGCGTGAGGAGACGCCGCCATGCACCACCAGACCTATCGTCGGCAAGAGCCGCTTCGCTCGCTGAGCGACGACGAACTCAGCCGCATCATCGTCCGCTGCGAGAACGCGATCGCCGAGGGCACGGCCGAGATCAACGACTACGAAGCGTTCGTGCTCGCGCAGAAGGAGCTCGTCCGCCGCACCTGGTCGGACTGAACCGAGGCTTGGGAACGCGCCGGACTTGCCGCCGGCCACGCCGGGGTGCCATCCTGCGGCCATCGTGGTCCGCACCCGTTCCCCCATCCGTCGCGCCTCGGCGTCGATCGCGCTCGCCGCAGCGTGGCTCGCGCTCGCGCTGGCCGCGTGCGCTCCGGCCAGCACCGCCGCGCCCTCAGGGGCATCCGTCGAAGCGGCCCCTGCGGCCATCGCCGCCACGACCTTCACCGGCGGCGCGTCGTGGTACGGGCCCGGCTTCGCCGGCCGGCGCACCGCCAGCGGCGAGATCTTCGACCCCAGCGACCTCACCGCCGCGCACCGCACGCTCCCGTTCGGCACCCGCGTGCGGGTGACCGACCTCGAGACCGGCGCCAGCGTCGAGCTGCGCATCAACGACCGCGGGCCGTTCCTCCCAGCGCGCGTGATCGACCTCTCGCGCGCCGGCGCGGAGGCGCTCAACGCGGTCGGGCGCGGCGTGATCGACGTGCGGGTGGAGGTCCTCGCCACCAACGGCGCCGCCCGGTTGGCGGTGGCCGCCGATCTGCGCGGGTTCGATGCGCGTTCTGCCCAGCATCGGCCGGGGCAGCTGCTGCTGCTGACGTCGGACCGCGTTGCCGAGCCGGTGTTGGTGCGCATCGTCGGGGGCGAGGCGGGCTCGGGGGCCGACCTCTTCGTGGCCCCCGAGCTCTACCTGGTCCTCGGACCGCTGGCGTCCGTCCGGAGCGACTGATCCGTTCGACCGTCCAGCCGAGTCAGGGGCGTACGGTGGCGGCCGCCAGCGCGGCCGCGAAGGCGTCGAGTTCGGCCACGTCGTCGGCGTCCCGCATCCGACCGACCCGTTCGACGAGCGCGGAGCCGACGACCACGCCGTCCGCGACGGCCGCGATGCCTGCAGCGGTCGCCGGGTCGGCCACCCCGAAGCCGACCGCCACCGGGAGTCCGCCGGCGGAGCGGGTCCGCTCCACCAGGTCGGCGAGGTCGACGGGCACCCCCGTGCGCGCGCCCGTGACGCCCGTGACCGACACCGCGTAGACGAACCCGCGGCAGGCGCGCGTCACCGTGGCCAAACGCGCATCGGTCGAGGTGGGCGCCACCAGGAAGACGGTGGCCAGGTCGGCCGCTCGCGCCGCGGCGATCAGGCCGTCCCCCTCGTCGGGGGGCAGGTCCGGGAGGATCAGCGCGTCGACGCCGGCGGCCACGGCCGCTCGCACGAACGCCGCTTCCCCCTCGCCCTCGGGGCCCTGGTACGCGAACACCGGGTTGTAGTAGGTCATGACCGCGATCGGTGCGGCGCTCTCGGCGCGGAGGGCGCGCACGAGGTCGAAGGTGCCGCGGGTCGTGGCGCCGGCCGCGAGCGCTACCTCCGACGCGCGCTGGATCGTCGGTCCGTCGCCGAGCGGGTCCGAGTACGGGAGACCGACCTCGAGGAGGTCGGCGTGGCGCACCAGCGTGCGGCCGGCCGCGAGCGAGCGCTCCGCGTCGGGGAAGCCGGCCGTGAGGAACGGCACGAACGCGGCGCGCCCGCCCGCGGCGGCCGCTACGAAGGCGGCGCGCACGCGCGCCTCGCCGCGCGTCGGCCCTGCGACCGCTTCGGGCG
>JAGXHO010000270.1 GCA_024636105.1 Trueperaceae bacterium
CCGGCGCCGCGAGCGCGGCGATCGCCAGGGCGAGCAGGACCAGGCGCCTCACCGAGCGCGAGGCAGCCATCCCGCCTCGATCACGTCGTCGGCGACGTCGGCCGCTGCGCGCGGGCGGCCCAACGCCTGCGCGGCCCGCGCCATCGCGGCGCGACGTTCGGGCGAACCGAGGAAGCGCTGCACCTTGTACCCGAACGTCGTGAGCGGGTCGATGCGCATACCGGCGCCCCCCTCGACCAGGAAGTTCGCGTTCGCTTCCTCCTGCAACGGGTAGGGCTGGACGACCGCGAACGGGAGCCCCGCGGCGAGGGCTTCGGACGTGGTCAGACCGCCCGGTTTGCCGGCGAGCAGGTCGGCCGCCGCCATCCAGGAGGGGATCTCGTGCGTGTAGCCGAGCACGCGGAAGCGCACGAGGCCGTCGGTACCGTCCACGGCGTCGGTCAAACCGTGGCGCAGCGCCTCGGAGCGGCCGGTGATCGCGACGACGGTCAGCGGCCAGGGGAGGGCGCGCATCTGCCGGAGCATCTCGACGGTCACCTTCGCCTCCATGCCCCCGGCCATGATCAAGAGCACGTCGCGGTCGGGATCGAGCCCCAGCGCGGCGCGCGCGGCGCTCCGGGTCGGCAGGTCGGTGAAGCGCGCGTCGATGGGGATGCCGGTGACCCGGACCTTGTCGGCGGCGACCCCGACGGCGCGCAGGTGCACCGCGAGCTCGTCGTGGGCGACGTAGTACCGGCGCATCAGCGGGTGGAGGTGCAGTCCGTGGACGAGGAAGTCGGTGATCACCTCGACCTGGGGGATGCCTTGGCCCCGCTTTCGGGTCGAGAGGATCTCGGCTCCGAGGAAGTGCGTGTGCACGATGAGGTCGGGGCGGAAGGCGTCGAGCTGGCGCGGCAGGTGGTAGCTGATCAACCGCGTGAGGCGCGCGCGAAGGCGCGCTTGCCGGGTCTTCGCCTCCCGCGACACGTCGAGGCGCTTGCCCAGCCAGTCGACCAGATCGGGCGCGGTGCGCACCAGGTCGAAGTAGGACTGGCGGTACAGGCGCCGGAACGGGGCGGAGGTGTAGTCGAGCAGGTCGACGTGCTCCACGGTCGCGCCGCGGTCGGTCAGCGTCGCCGCGACCGCCCGCCCGGCGGCGACGTGCCCCGAGCCGATCGAGGCCGAGACGACGAGCACGCGGGACGAACGGGCGTCGGACACGGGCCGAGTCTACCAGCGCCCGGTGGGACCACGGCACCGCGTGGGCGCCGTACCGGGTCGCTTCTCAGCTTCGTCGGGTAGCCTCGGCTGCGAGGAGGCTCCACCATGCGCTTGACCCCCGCGCGACCCGCCCCCGCGCGCCGCACCCCAGCGACCCGCGCCGTCCTCTCGATCGCCCTGTCCGCCGGCCTGCTGGCGGCGTGCGCGACCGATCCGGCCCCCGACCTGCACGACCTCACGGTGACCGGCGCGCTCGACGAGCGCATCACGTGGCTCTACGGCACGCCGCGCGCCTTCACGCTCGATGGCGCCGAGCGGGTCCTGGAGGTGCCGGGTGAGTCCGCGACCTTGGACCCCTGGGCGGTGCCCGAAGCGCTCTGGGTCGACGGGGCGGCGACCCTTCGCGCGGACGCGAGCCCGCTCGACGCGCCGGCCGAAGTGCGGCGGATCCCGCTGACCACCGACCTGCAACTGCGAACGGTGCGCTCGACGCGGGCCCTGCTCTACTACGACGGCTCCAGTTGGCTGGAGCTCGGCGTCTTCGACCCGGCGGGGCTCGACGTGCGCGTGACGCCGAGGCCGCGCATCGGAGGCCTGCGCGGGCTCGGCGAACTGAGCGCGCCCGAGGCCGACGCCCTGCGGCGCGTGCTCGAGGGCTTGAACGAACCGCTCGTCGTGGCGTTCCTGGACGGCGAGGACGTGCCTCGGCGCGCGGTGGACGGCACGGGCGAGCTGCGGGCGACCGCCGTTCACGTGAGCACGGGCCTCGCCACCGACGAGGCCGCCTTCCGGCCAAGCCCGCGCGACGTCCCCTTCGAAGTGGTGGCGCGCGGTACGCAGGCGGTCGGCGCCGATCGCGCCGCCTACCGCCTGGTGCGCAACCGTGAGGAGCTGACCCAGGCGTGGAACCAGGCGTACGGCTCGAGCCTGAGCGTGCCTCCCGTGCCGAGCGCCGACCTCACCCGCGAGACGTTGGTCGCGATCTTCCTCGGCCCCAAGCCCACCGGGGGGTACGGCCTCGACGTGGAGGCGGCGTCCCTCGAGGGGGGCGACCTCTACGTCGACGTGCGCGCGACGTCGCCGGCGCCGGGCGCGATGACCACCCAAGCGCTCACCAGCCCCTGGCTGCTGCTGCGCATCCCGCGCGGCGAGATCTCTGCGGTGTGGTTCCGGGATGCGGGGGATGGGCGGTTGCTAGCCGTCGCGCGTCGGAGCGATTGAGCCAAGACCGCTCAATCGCTCCGACGCGCGTTAGGTGAGCGCGGTGGGGTCGAACAGCCGGCGGTACTCGTCGGTGGCGTAGCGGTCGGTCATGCCCGCGAGGTAGTCGATCACGGCGCGCTCGACGCCCAGGCGCTCGCCGGAACCGCGCACGTCGGGCGGCAGCATGTCGGGCACCTCGACGTACGCGCGGAAGATGCGCTCGAGGATGTGGTCGGCCTTCCGCGTCATGCGGATCAGCCGGTGGTGGAAGTACAGGTTGGCGTAGAGGAAGCGCTTTAGCTCGCGGAGGCGGGGGCCGACGTCGGGTCCGTTCCCCACGAGGGTGGTCGGCTGGTCGCGGACGTCGTCCAGCGACGCGACGCCGGCCTCCTCGATGCGCTCGTGGGTGTGCTCGATCGCGTCCGAGATCGACAGACCGAGCAGTTCGCGGATCAGGGCGTACCGCGCTCGGCTGTCGAAGCGCGCCGGGTCGAGATCGAGGCGCTCGAAGAGCTCGGCGACCACGGGCACCTCGACGATCTGGTGCGGCGAGAGGTGCCCCGACCGCAGCCCGTCGTCGAGGTCGTGGGCGTTGTAGGCCAGTTCGTCCGCGACGTTCACCACCTGCGCCTCGAGGCTCCCGCGCCGATCGGGCTCCCAGGACGTGTCGGGCACGTCGTACTCGGTCTCGTGCTTCATGATCCCTTCGAGCGTCTCCCAGCTCAGGTTCAGCCCTTCGAAACCCGGGTACCGCGTCTCGAGCTCGGTCACCACGCGGAGGCTCTGGCGGTTGTGGTCGAACCCGCCCAGGTCGGCGGCGAGGCGGTTCAGGGTCCGCTCGCCGGCGTGGCCGAAGGGCGGGTGCCCGAGGTCGTGGGCGAGCGCCACGGTCTCGGAGAGGTCCTCGTTGAGGCCGAGGGCGCGTGCGATCGAACGCGCGACCTGCACGACCTCGAGGGTGTGCGTCAAGCGGGTGCGGTAGTAGTCGCCCGCGGCGTTGACGAAGACCTGGGTCTTGTATTCCAGCCGGCGGAACGCGCTCGTGTGGATCACCCGATCGCGGTCTTTCTGGAACGCGGTGCGGTACGTGCTCTCGTCCTCCGGGTGGACGCGGCCCCGCGACGCGTCGGCGAAGGCGGCGTAGGGGGCGAGCGTGGACCGCTCGGCGGCTTCGAGGCGCGCGCGGGGTATCAGCATGCGGTCAATCTAGCGCGGCGTCCGCCGATCGGGCATCGGCGGCGGTAGGCTGCGGCCCATGCCCGAGCTGCAGCGCTACCTCGACGTCGCCTTGGAGGCCGCCTTCGTCGCCGGCCGACGCACCCTCGCCCACTTCGGAACCGGCGTGGCGGTCGAGACCAAGGGCGACGACACCCCCGTGACCGTCGCCGATCGCGAGGCGGAGACGGTGCTGCGCGCGCACCTCGGGCGGGCGTTCCCGGACCACGGCATCGTCGGCGAGGAGGAGGGCGCCGATCGCGCGGACGCCAGCCACGTCTGGTGGCTCGACCCGATCGACGGGACCAAGTCGTTCGTCCGCGGCGTGCCCCTGTACGGGGTGCTCGTGGGCCTCGCGATCGAGGGGCGCGTCGAGGTCGGGGTGGCCCACTTCCCGGCGCTCGGGATGACGGTCTCGGCCGCGACCGGGCACGGCACGCGCCTCGACGGCCGACCGGTGCGGGTGCGGCAGGCGGCGCGCTTGGCCGATGCGTACGTCGGTTTCACGGACGCGGGGTCGTTCGCGCGCCACGGGCGTGCGGCCGCGTGGGAGCGGGTGCAGGCGGCCACCGCCTTCCAGGCAGGCTGGGGCGACGCCTACGGCCACGCCCTGGTGGCTGCCGGCCGCCTCGACGTGATGCTCGACCCGGTCATGCACGCGTGGGACTGCGGGCCGTTCCCGGTCCTGCTGCGCGAGGCCGGGGGCCGCTTCGCCGATTGGCGCGGCATCGAGACGATCCATGGCGGCGAGGCGCTCTCCGTCTCCGAGGCGCTGTGGCCCGAGCTCGAGCCGTTGCTCGGACCCCGAGGGGCTTGAGCTCCGGACCCGGAGCTCGAGCGCCTCGGGGCGAACGCCCTCGGGCACACGGTCCGAACGAGCGCGAGCCGTAGACTGACGGCATGAACCCGTACCCACGTCGTCGCACCATCGCCGTCCCGGTGGGGCGCGTCCTCCTGGGCGGCGATCACCCCGTGGTCGTCCAGTCCATGACGAACACCGACACCGCGGACGCGGCTGGGACCGCCGACCAGGTCGCCACGCTCGCGCGCGCGGGATCGGAGATCGTGCGCGTCACCGTCGACACCAAGGCGGCCGCCGCAGCGGTGCCCGAGATCCGGGCCCGGCTCGACGACGCCGGCCTCGACGTGCCGCTCGTCGGCGACTTCCATTTCAACGGCCACCAACTGCTGCGCGCCTTCCCCAAGGCCGCCGAGGCGCTCGCCAAGTACCGGATCAACCCGGGGAACGTCGGCGTGGGCGATCGCCACGACGAGAACTTCGTCACGATGATCGAGGTCGCGAAGGAGCACGACCGGGCGGTGCGCATCGGGGTGAACTGGGGTTCCCTCGACCAGGCGCTGCTCACCGAGTTGATGGACGCCAACGCGCGGCGCGCCGAGCCCGAGGACGCCCGCGACGTGATGATCGAGGCGATGATCCAGTCGGCCCTGCGGTCGGCGGAGCTGGCCGAACGCACCGGTCTGCCGGCCGAGCGCATCGTGCTCTCGGCGAAGGTGAGCCGCGTCCGCGACATGTGGGACGTGTACCGGCGGCTCGCCGCGCGCTGCGCCTACCCGCTGCACCTCGGCCTCACCGAGGCCGGCATGGGCCTCAAGGGGGCCGTCGCCTCGACGGCCGGCCTCGCGCCGCTCCTGACCGATGGCATCGGCGATACCATCCGCGTCTCCCTGACGCCGGACCCTGGGGCGCCGCGCGAACGCGAGGTGGAGATCGCCCAGGAGGTCCTGCAGGCGCTCGACCTGCGCCGCTTCGCGCCGGACGTCACCGCCTGCCCCGGCTGCGGTCGCACCACGAGCACCCTCTTCCAGGAGATGGCGCGCGACATCCAGGCCTACCTCCGCGCGAGCATGCCGGCGTGGAAGGAGGTCTACCCGGGCGTCGAGGGCTTGCGGGTCGCCGTGATGGGGTGCGTCGTGAACGGGCCGGGCGAATCGAAGCACGCCGACATCGGCATCTCGCTCCCGGGCACCGGCGAGACGCCGCGCGCGCCCGTGTACCGCGACGGAGTGTTCGTCGGGACGCTCCAGGGCGCCGAGATCGTCCCGGGCTTCCAGAAGATGCTCGACGCGTACGTCGTCGCCCGCTACGGCGACGGCTCCCGCGCCGAGGACGCACGGGTGCCGCTGCCGACGAGCGGCTGAGCGGCGCGGTGGCCGTTGAGATCCGGAGCCCTAATCACCGTTAGGCTGCCCACGGTCGTGGCGAGGCGGCCGTGCTAGCGTCCGCTCGGACCGGGGAGGAGCGGAGGGGGCCATGACCGTCGACCAGGCCATCGCGGCGTGCACCCACGCCACGCGGGCCCACTCCAGTACCTTCTATTTGGGCTCTCGGCTGTTTCGAGGCGAGCGCCGTTCCGCGGTCACCGTGATCTACGCGGCATGCCGCGCCGGCGACGACGCGGTCGACGAGGCTCCCAGCAGCGAGGCCGCGCGCGAGCGGCTGGCGTCGTGGTGGGCGGGCATCGAGCGCGCCTACGCGGGCACGCCGGATCCGGACGACGCGGTCGAGGTCGGCCTGACCTGGCTCCTGGAGCGGTTCCCCGTGCCCAAGGACGGGTTCGCCGAGCTTCGTTTGGGGTTGCTGTCCGACCTCGAGCCCGCGGACGTCGCCGACCTGGACGAACTGATGGACTACTGCCGGCGCGTCGCCGGCGTCGTCGGCTGGCTGGTGGCGCCCGTCTGCGGGTACCGCGGTGGCGATGAGACGCTCCAGATGGCGCTCGCCCTCGGCAACGCCATGCAGCTCACGAACGTGCTGCGCGACGTGGGCGAGGACCTGCGAATGGGGCGCTGCTACCTGCCTGCCGACCTGCGCGCGAAGTACGGCGTCGACCTCGACGACCTGCGCGCCGGGCGCGTCACCCCTGGGTACGTCGCGTTGCTCGAGGAGCTCGGAGCGCACGCCAACGCGCTCTACCGCGACGGGTGGCGCGGGATCCCGCGCCTGTACGGCGTCGCCGCGCTCGGGGTGGCGGTGGCCGCCCTGAACTACGAAGGCATCTTGCGCAAGCTGCGCCAGAACGGGTACGACAACCTCAACCAGCGCGCCTTCCTGCGGCCGGTCGAGCGCGTCGCCCTCATCCCGCGCGCCGTCGTGAGCGTCGTGGCGGGGGGCCGCTCGTGACGCGGCGCGCCAACCGAAGGGGAGGGCCCCCGTGCCCGATTACGACGTCCTGACCATCGGCGCAGGGCACAACGCCCTCGTCGCCAGCGCCTACCTCGCTCAGGCCGGCCTCAAGGTCGGCGTGTTCGAGCGTCGAGCCGTCGCCGGCGGCGCCGTCTCGACGGTGGAGCACGTCCCGGGCTACCAGTTCGATCTGGGCGGCTCCGCCCACATCCTCATCCGCAACACCCCGATCGTCGAGGAGCTGGGGCTGGAGCGCTTCGGACTCGAGTACATCGACGTCGATCCGCTCTTCTTCGCCCCCTTCGAGGACGGCGACCACCTGACGTTCCACCGCTCCGAGGCCCAGACCATCGAAGGGATCGAAGCGCGCTTCCCGGGCGAAGGGGAGGCGTACGGCCGCTTCCTCGACGAGTGGCGACCGTTCGCGCGCACGGTGCGCGACCTGTTCCTGGCGACGCCCAACCCACTCAAGCTCGGGAGCGCCGCGATGTCGGGCAAGGCGGTGCCCGGCGACTGGAAGCAGGCGCTGCCACGCATCCTCAAGCCGTACGGGGAACTGGTCGACGACTACTTCCGCGAGGAGAAGGTCAAGGCACCGCTCGTGTGGATGGCGGCGCAGTCCGGTCCGCCGCCGACCGAGCCCATGACCTCGCCCTTCCTGCTGTGGCACCCGCTCTACCACGAGGGGGGGATGGCGCGCCCGAAGGGGGGCTCGGGCATGCTCACGCAGGCGCTGGCGCGCCACGTCGAGGCCCACGGTGGCGAGGTCCACACGTCGGCGCCGGTGGACGCCATCCTCGTCGAGGGCGGGCGCGCCACCGGCGTCCGCGTGGGCGACCAGGTCTACACCGCCCGCGTGGTGCTCGCCGGGGTGCACGCGCTCGAGACCTTCGGCAAGCTGCTTCCCGAGGAGCACCGCCCGGCGGCGGCCAAGAACATGCGGGTCGGCAACGGCTTCGGCGCGATCGTGCGACTCGCCCTCTCCGAACCCATCCGCTACGCGGCGCATCCGGGCGACGCCGCCCGCCGCGCGCTGCAGTTGATCTGCCGCGACCGGGCGCAGATCTCCGCGGCGTACGGCGACTACCTCGCCGGCCGGCCGGCCGCCGATCCGCCGATCATCGCGATGAGCTTCAGCGCCGTCGACCCGACGCTCGCCCCCCCGGGCGGCGAGGTGCTGTGGCTGTGGGCGCAGTACTTCCCGTACGCGCTCTCGGGCGGACGCGATTGGGACACGATCGGCCCCGAGGTCGAGGCGTCGATCGTCGACGCCTTCGAGCGCTACGCGCCGGGGACCAAGGAGAAGATCGTCGGGTCGCTGTTCCAGCATCCGCTGTGGCTCGAGCGCGAACTGGGGCTGTTCCGTGGCAACGTCATGCACCTCGAGATGAGCCTCGATCAGATGTTCGCGTTGCGCCCGTTCCTCGGGGGCCACGCGTACCGCGCACCGGGCGTCAAAGGGCTCTACATGACCGGGGCGAGCACCCACCCCGGCGGCGGCATCATGGGCGCCTCCGGGCGGAACGCCGCCCGTGAGGTCCTGAGCGACTTGCGCTCGCCGCTCGCGGCGCTCGGACGCGCCCTCGGCCGTTCGCGCTCGTGACGGCACCCGCCGGCGAGGCGCCGGCGCCGCTCAGCGTCGTTCCCCGCTGGGCCTGGGGCCTACCGGTCGCCGTCGCCGTCGTCGCTGCCGCGGTCTGGGCGGACGGCATGACCTACGCGCAGTTCCACCTCGCGTTCACGCTCCCGTGGCTGGCGGTGCTCGCTTGGGACGCGGCCCGTGGGCGCGGCGATCCGCGCGGCGTCCGGCACGGTGGGATCGCGATCGGCGTGCTGATC
This sequence comes from Trueperaceae bacterium, assembly GCA_024636105.1. The sequence continues at coordinate 8,606 of JAGXHO010000270.1, forward strand.
GTGGTCGCGCTGGCGTACACCTTCCCGTGGGATCGGCACCTGATCGTGCAGGGCGTCTGGGGGTATCCGGAGGGGCGCGTGCTCGCCACCATCGCCGGCGTCCCCGTGGAGGAGGTCGCGTTCTTCGCGATCCAGACGTGGGTCGCCGGCCTCGTCGCGCTGGCGTGGCGGCGCCGGCTCCCCGCGGACGCCGAAGCGCGGTCGCACGCCGCCGCGGCCGCTCGCGCGCTCCCCGCGGCCGCTGCGCTCGGCCTGGCGGCGCTCGGCCTGCTGCTCGTCCCGAGCGACTCGGGCTCGTACCTCGGCTTGATCCTGGTCTGGGCGATGCCGATCCTGGCGCTCCAGTGGGGGTTCGGCGGCGACCTGCTCTGGGCGCGGAGGCGCGTCTTCGGCCTCGCCGTCGCGCTCCCGACGGCGTGGTTGTGGCTCGCCGACCGCTTCGCGATCGGCATGGGCATCTGGTGGATCTCGCCGGAGCGCACGCTCGGATGGGCGCCGCTCGGGCTTCCGATCGAGGAGGCGACCTTCTTCCTCGCCACCAACCTGCTCGTCGTCGGCGGCGTGCTGCTCGCGGTCGACGGTCGCTCGCTGACGCGGCTCGTGGCGCTCGGGCGCGCAACGCGCGCGCGTCCCTGGCGCCCGTGGCTGGTCGCCTGGGTGCTCTTCATGGTGCCCACGCCGCTCTTCCCGCAGGCGTTCGTGCCCCTCGCGTATGCGAGCACCGGGGCGGTCGCCGTGGCCGTGCTCCTGGTGGCGATCGCGCGCTTCGGGCGCCGCGCGTGGGCGCTGCTCGGCACCTCGCTGGCGTTCGGGTGGGCGGTCGAGGTGCTCGGTTCGCGCACCGGCGTTCCCTTCGGCGCGTACGCCTACACGGCGCCGGGCCCCACGCTCGCCGGGGTGCCGCTGCTCGTCCCGATCGGTTGGTTCGCCTTCGCTCTGATCGCCTTGGCCGTCGTGCCCGGGCGGCGCGCGTGGTGGGGAGCGCCGCTCGCGCTCGTCGCGTGGGACCTGGGCCTCGACCCGCTGATGGTGCGCGAGGGCTTCTGGGCGTTCGCGCGCCCCGACTACTTCGGGGTGGCCTGGACGAACTTCCTCGGTTGGTACGTCGCGGGGCTGGCGCTCGTCGCGCTGCTCCTCCGGATCGAGCCGCGGCTGCGGACGCCGCGCCTCGCGGCGGGCCGCTTCGCGGCGGCGATCGGTGACTTGCAGGCGACGTACCTGGTGCAGGCCTTCCTGATCGGCGTCGGCCTCGCGTTCTTCGGGTTGCCGGTCGCCGGGGCGATCGCGACCGCTGCGATGGTGGCCGTGTGGGCGCGCGGCCGTTCGGGGTCGGGCGCGTGACGGAGCGGCTGGCGGCCGCCTTCGTGCGGCTCGTGGCGGCCTTCGTGCCGGCGCGCATCCATCGCGCGTTCCGCCGCGGCACCGGCGGCGTGTGGGGGCGCCTCGAGGCGCCGGTGCCTGCCGGCGGGGCCGTCGTGGTCGCCAACCACCACTCCTGGTGGGACGCCTACCTCGCCTGGGGGTTGGCCGTTCACCACGAGCGACCGCCCGGAGCGGTGATGGACGACGCGCAACTCGATCGCTTCCGCTTCTTCACCCACCTGGGGGCGGTGCCGGCGAGCCGGCCGCGCGCCGCGGCCCGGCACGCGGCCAGCGGCGCCTGGCTGGTCGTGTTCCCCGAAGCGCGGCTGCGGCCGGCGGGCCCGCTCGGCCCCACCCGTCCGGGCGCCGCGGCCATCGCTCGCTGGGCCGGCGTCCCGATGTGGCCGGTCGCCTTCCGCGCGGTGGTGCGCGGTGGGGAGCACCCGGAGCTGTTCGTGCGCGCAGGGGCGCTGCTCCCGGCCGACGGCGACGCGGCTGCGGCCCACGCGGCGCTGGCCGCGCTGCTCGCGCGCCTCGACGCAGACCTCGCGGCGGCGACCGACCCGGAAGGGCCCGTTCCGGGGTACGAGGCGTGGTGGCGCGGTCTTGGCCGCGCCGACCAGCGCGCCGGTTGGCTGGCGCGGTTGTGGGGCGGCGGCCCGGGTCGTCGTCGGGGCGGTGGCGCGTGACCCTCGGCGACGCGGCGTTCGCGGCGGTCGCTGCCTTCCTCCTCGGGCAGGCGCTCGTGCTCGCGCTCAACACCGCGACCTTCCTGGTCCTCGGCGCCCGCGCGCCCGCGCGGCGCGCCGGC
>JAGXHO010000271.1 GCA_024636105.1 Trueperaceae bacterium
GACCTGGGCTGCGCCGTCGTCCTGAACGCTCCGCGCGATCGCGCCGAGCCAGACGTTCGCGACCGGCGGCGCCCCTGCGGCTACCCAGCGCTCGAACGCGGCGGCCGTGGCGCCTCCCTCGCCCCCGTACAGGGCGACGACCGCCCCGAGCGCCGGCGGCGCGTCGTCGGCGCCCGCGAGCACGGCGTCGAGATCGGCCAGCAGGTCGGCATCGGCGCCCTCGGGGGTAGCGATCCCGGCGAGCGCCGCTTGGGCCTCGGCGACGAAACCGGCGCCGAGGAGCGCGCGGGCGCGCGCAGCTTCGCCATCCGGCCCCGATAGGTCCAGCGGTCGCACCGGACGGATCTCGGCACCGATCCAGCGAGCAACCACCGCCGCGCCACCCGCGGCGAGCCGCTCGGGCGCGTCGACCGGCGCGGTCACCACCGCGACGCGCACGCGACCGTCGATGGCGCCCCACAACTCGAGTCGCAGGCCGTCGGCGCCGATCGACACCTCGCCCGAGACCGCGTCGATGCCCAGCGCATCGCCGAGGAACGCGACGCCGCTGCGGTCCGTGACGCCGGCCGGCAACAAGGCGACCGGGTTGAAGAAGCCCCCGGGCACCACGATGGGCGCAACGAGGGCAGGAACCAGCTCCGGTCCGAGCACCTCGACGCCGTCGAGCGCGTCGGCGAGCCGCTCGGCGATGGCGACCCCGAGCACCGGGTCTTGGCTTCGGAAGGGGTGGACGGCGACGTCGGCGGCCGCTGCCCAAGCGATCAGGCTGGCGGCGACGACGATGAGGATGCGTTGCATGAAGACCTCCGTGGTGCCGCAGAGGCTAGCACGGAGGGTGCATGAGAACCGAGTCCGTCGACGCGCTCAGTCGAGCAGCGACTCGAACTCGCCGAGCAGCGACTCCGCGGCCGGGATCCCGCGGCACACGACGAGGATCGTGTTCTGGCCAGCCAACGTGCCGACGATCTCCTCGCGGTCGAGCTTGTCGATCACGTACGCGATGCCGCTGGCGTGGCCCTCGTCGGTCTCGACGACGAGCAGGTTGTCGCCCCGGTCGAGGTGGCGGACGAAGAGCTTGAAGCGCTGGGCCAACTCGCCGAGCACGTCCTCTTGAGCCGCGAGCGGCGTCGACCGGTAGCGATGCTGACCGCTGCCGGCCGGCAGGCGCACGAGCCGCAGCTCGTTGACGTCCCGGCTGATGGTCGCCTGCGTCACCTTGATGCCCCGGCGGGCGAGGTGCTCGGCGATCTCTGCCTGCGTCGACACGAACTCGTGCTCGACGAGTTCCTCGATCAGGCGTTGGCGGTACTCTTTGCTCGGCATGTGGCGCTATCGTACGGCAGGACGACCTACCGACGCTCGGTAGGCTACGCCGGCGCCGTCGCGGGCGCCGACCCCCGTCGCGTCAGACGTCGTCGTCCTCGTCCTCGAGCGGGGTGCGCGTGACGGTGAAGCTCGGCTCCTCGCGGCGGCGCTCCTCGAGCACCACGCGCCGGAGGTCCTCGGACGCCGGCAGGTCCTCGCCGAAGCGCACGTCGCGCCCCAGCTCGAACTCCTTCATCGAGATCGTCACGGTGTTCAAACGCGCCTCGGGCATCTCGTCGACGTCGAGCGTCGTCGGGATGCCACCTTTGAGCTGCGCGGCGCGGCGCGCCACGATCATCGACAAGCGGTAGCGGGAATCGGTCAACGCCAGCAGGCGGTCATAGCCCGTCTGTGCCATGGGGCCCTCCTCAGGGGTGCGTCCGGGGGTACACGGGTGCGTCGCCCGTAGCGACCGCATCCAAGGAGTCTACCAGACCGGGGTCCGGAATCGTCACTCGCGCAGGAAGGCGGCGATCTGCGCGTCGCTCAAGACCCGCGCGCGCGCGCGCTCCGCGGTGAGGATGGCGCAGAAAGTCGCGGCGGCCGACTCCAGGCGGTCGTTGACGACCACGTAGTCGAACTCGCGCAGCGCCCGGATCTCTTCGCGCGCCCGGACGAGCCGCTTCTGGATCTTCGCTTCGGGGTCCGTGCCGCGGCCGCGCAACCGACGTTCGAGCTCGGCGAGCGACGGCGGGGCGATGAAGAGCATCACCGCGTCGGCGCGCGCGCGCTTGACCTGCCGCGCACCGTCGAGCTCGATCTCGAGCAGCACGTCGCGGCCGTCGGCGAGGGCGGCGTCGACCGCACCGGCCGGGGTGCCGTACAGGTCGCCGACGTACTCGGCGTGCTCGAGCATCGAACCCTCCGCGACGCGGGCCTCGAACGCGGCGCGACTCAAGTAGTGGTAGTGCACGCCGTCGACCTCGCCCTCGCGACGCGGCCGGGTGGTCGCCGAGATCGAGTAGACGACGTCGGCGAGCACGTCGGCGGCGGCTTCCCGCAGGGTGCCCTTGCCCACTCCGGACGCACCGGTCATGACGAAGAGGATGCCGCGACGGCGGCCGTGGGGGGGTTCGTTCATCGATGGCCTCGGCGCGTGCGGTTCGACCGCGGCGCCGTTCCGAAAGGTAGCACGATGCGGTGCTACGATGACCGCCCGGGAGTAGGTGAACCGGTGGATCAACGCACCAAGTACGTCTTCGTCACGGGTGGGGTCGTCTCGAGCCTGGGCAAGGGCATCACGACCTCGAGCGTAGGCGCGCTGCTGCGCGCGCGCGGCTACCGCGTCACGGCGGTCAAGATCGACCCGTACATCAACGTCGACGCGGGCACGATGCGCCCGTACGAACACGGCGAGGTGTTCGTCACCGACGACGGCGCCGAGACCGACCTCGACATCGGCACGTACGAGCGCTTCTTGGACGTCGACCTCGGGCGCGGCAACAACATCACGACCGGCCAGGTCTACCAGGCCGTCATCCAGAAGGAGCGGCAGGGCGCCTACCTTTCGCAGACCGTCCAGGTGATCCCGCACGTCACCGACGAGATCAAGGCCCGCATCTACGAGGTGGGCGAAGCGGCGCACGCGGAGATCGTGCTCGTCGAGGTGGGCGGCACCGTCGGCGACATCGAGTCGCTGCCGTTCCTCGAAGCGATCCGGCAGATGCGCTTCGAGGTGGGCCGCGACCGCTCGCTCTACCTGCACGTCACCCTGCTCCCGTACCTCGGTTCCAGCGAGGAGTACAAGACCAAGCCGACGCAGCACTCGGTCGCCGCGCTGCGCGGGTACGGCATCCAGCCCGACGGCCTCGTCGTGCGCAGCAAGACCCCGGTTCCCGACGAGGCGCGCCGCAAGATCGCGCTCTTCACCAACGTCGAGGGCGACGCCGTCTTCAGCGCCTACGACGCCGACCACGTCTACGCCGTGCCGGAGATGCTCGAACAACAGGGCTTGCCGAGGCTCCTCGAGCGCCACCTCGGCCTCGAGCGCGTCACCCCGGAGCTCCGCGTCTGGCAAGACGCCGTGCGCGTGCTGCGCCAGCCCGAGGAGCGGGTGTCCATCGGCGTGGTCGGCAAGTACGTCGCCATGCCGGACGCCTACTTGAGCCTGATGGAGGCGCTGAAACACGCCGGGATCGCCAATCGCGCCCAGGTCGACATCGACTGGGTGTCGGCGGAGGCCGTGGCCGACGGCGACGTCGACCAGCTCGCGGCGTTCGACGGCGTGCTCGTCCCCGGAGGCTTCGGGGTGCGCGGCATCGAGGGGAAGGTCTTGGCGGCGCGCTTCGCCCGCGAGCACCAGGTCCCCTACCTCGGGATCTGCCTCGGCATGCAGGTGGCGGTGATCGAGTTCGCCCGCCACGTGGCCGGCCTGGAGGCGGCGAACTCGACCGAGTTCGATCCGTACACGCCGCACCCGGTGGTCGACCTGATGCCCGAGCAACTCGAGGTCGAGGGCATGGGCGGCACCATGCGGCTCGGCTCGTGGCCCATGGCCGTGCAGCCGGGCACGCGCCTCGCGAAGGTGTACGCGACGCGCCTGGAGCACGGTGGCGGGTCCGGCACGGATGCCGGAGAAGCCGGAACGAGCCCAGGCGGCACGGTGCACGAGCGCCATCGCCACCGCTACGAGGTCAACCCGCGCTACGTTGCGGCCTTGCGCGACGCAGGCCTCGTGGTGTCGGGGGTCACGCCGGGCATGCGCGGACGCGGCGAGGGCTTGGTCGAAGCCATCGAACTGAGCGACCACCCCTACTTCGTCGCGGTCCAGTCGCACCCCGAGTTCACCTCGCGGCTGATGCGCCCCAGCCCGCCGTTCACGGGCTTCATCCGCGCCGCCGTCGCCCACCGACGGGCGCGCTCTCGGGCGGTCGCGAGCTGAACCCGCTCCGCATCCACGATGGTGACGCGGTCGGCGCCGTCGGCCGCGGCGCGCCGTGCCTCGTCATCGGCATCGCCGGCGGCACCGGTTCGGGCAAGACGACGGTCGCCCACGCGCTCGTCGCCGCGGCCGGCGCCGAGTACGTCACCGTCGTGCCGCACGACGCCTACTACCGGTCGCAGCCGCACCTGGACGCCGCGGCGCGCGCCGCCGCCAACTACGACGAACCCGCAGCGTTCGACACCGAGTTGCTCCTCGAGCACCTCGACGCGCTGCGCCGCGGCGAGGCGGTCGAACGTCCGGTGTACGACTTCGCGGCCTTCGACCGCACCGACCGCACGCTGCGCCTCGAGCCGACCCCGGTCGTCGTGGTCGAAGGCATCCTGGTGCTCGCCGATCGCGAGTTGCGGCGGCGCTTCGACCTCAAGGTCTTCGTCGACGCGCCCGCGGACGAGCGCTTCATCCGGCGCCTCGAGCGCGACGTCCGCGAGCGCGGCCGCACCGCAGAGTCCGTGATCGACCAGTACCGCCACACGGTCAAACCGATGCACGACCGCCACTGCGAGCCGTCGAAGCGCCACGCCGACCTGATCGTCCCCGAAGGGGGCGCCAACCGGCCGGCGCTCGCGGTCCTGCGCGGGTTCGTGCGCGACGTGGTCCGGCTCGCGACGTCCGGCGACGAGGCGCCGAGCCCGAACGGAGCGAACGTGGGCGCGCGCCCACCGGCTGGTGAGGGCCCCACGGCGTCCACGACGGGCCCCGGATGACCGCGCTGCGGCGGGTCGCGATCTGGGTGCTGGCGCTGTCGCTGCTGCCCGCCGGTTGGCTCGTCGTCGAGCGCGCCGCCGGTGAAGGTCGCGACCGGCGCGTGCTGGTCGTGATGGACGAGCTGGCCCTGGCCGAGCAGGCGGCGTACCTCGGCACGAGCAGCCTCGAGCTCGGGCTCCGGTACCGCGACCTCGGCCTCTCGGGCGTCGCCCTGTACGAGGACACGCTCGAGACGCTCGCGCGCAAGGGGGCCATCGTCGCGCTGTTGGGCAGCGATCTGCGCGCGCTGGCCGTGGCCGCTGGCGAGCTGCCGCCGCCGATCCCGGCGGACGCCACCGCGATCGCCGAGCTCGTGCCCGGCGCCGCCGATGGCGCGCGCGCCAAGCACCGACCGGCGGCGCAGGCGGCGGAGGTCGCGGGTCGCACCTGGTGGTGGTGGCCGGGCGAGAGCCTGCGCACGCGCCCGACCGGCCCCGACCGTGCGCAGGTGGCGGCGTGGGCGGAAGCCGGCTTCGCCATCGCCTACCGACCGCGCAACTTCCCGAACCTCCTTGGCGTCGGCGCCGACTTCCCGGACGAGGCCGGCGTCCTGATCCACGCCGGACTCCAGGTGGCCGGCCACCCGAACGCGGTGGACGCGCTCGCCATCGCCTCCGAGGACCGCTTGACCGCACTGATCGAGGGCACCCCACAAGACGGACTGGTCGACCTCGCCCGCGAGGTGCCCACCGCCCGGTTGCTCTCCTTCAACCAGGACTACCAGAACCTGCGCCTCACGCCCGACGACCTGATCGAGAAGTACCTGCTCGCGGCCAACGAGCGCAACGTGCGGGTGATCTACCTCCGCCCGTACACCGAGGAGCAGCTCGGCGACATGGTCGCGAACACCGAGGCCCTCGTCGCCGGGCTGCACGAAGCGCTCGCGCGCGAAGGATTCGAGGTCGGGCCGATCGCGCCGCCCGACGCGGGCTACGTCCCGGCGCTCTGGGCCCGCATCGGCGCCGCCTTGGGCATCGCGGCCGGCCTCGTCCTGCTGGCGACGGCCTTCCCGGCGCCGTGGGGGGCGTGGGCGGCGGCGGCCGTGGCGGCGCTCGCGGTCCTCGCAGGCGGCTTCGACTGGGCGGCGCTCGCGCTCGTCGCGGCGCTCGTCTTCCCCGTCCTCGGCTTCGCCCTCCTGCCGTGGCGTCCGTGGGCGCTGGCCGGTGCCACCGGCGTCTCGCTCGTCGGCGCCGCGCTGCTCGCAGCCGTCGGCAGCGACCGCGGCACCATGCTTGCCCTGGAGCCGTTCGCTGGCGTCGCGGCCACCCTCGTGGTGCCGCCCGCGCTCTTCGCGGCGATCGTGCTGTTCCGCGAACGGCGTCCGGCGGCGTGGGTGCGCCTCGTCTGGCGCCACCCGGTGCGCTTGGGCGAGGTCGCGGTCGCGCTCATCGTGGTCGCCGCGCTCGGGCTGGTGGTGCTGCGCCGCGGCAACTTCCCGATCGTCGGTGCGAGCGAGGTGGAGCTGGCGCTACGCAGCGCCCTCGCCGACCTGTTCGTGCGGCCGCGCTTCAAGGAGCTGCTCGGCCACCCGCTCGCGCTCGTCGCGCTGCTCCAGGTGCGCTGGCCCTGGTGGGCGCGCGGCGGGCTGCTCGTCGCTGGGATCGTCGCGCAGGCGAGTGTGCTCAACAGCTTCAGCCACTACCACACCCCACTGCTGGTCTCGCTCCAGCGCACCGGCATCGCGCTGGTCCTGGCCGTCGCTGCAGGACTGCTGCTGTGGCCGGTGGTGCGGCTGGTGGAGCGCGCCGTGCGGTCGTGGTTGGGGGGCGAACGCTGAGCACGCGCACGGCCTTCCGCCGCCCCCGGGTCCTGATCTCCGGGTACGTGGGCGCCGGCAACCTCGGCGACGAGGCCCTGCTCGCGGGGCTGCTCGCGGCGCTCCGCGCCCGCGGCGTCGACCCGATCGTCGCCTCGGTCGCGCCGGCGCGCACCCGCACCGAGCACCGCGTGGCCGCCGTGGACCGGTTCCTCGGCACCCTCTCGGCGCTCGCGCGGGTCGACGCGGTGGTCAGCGGCGGGGGCGGCCTGCTGCAGGACGCCACGTCGTTCCGCTCGCTCGCGTACTACCTCGGGGTGATCGCGGCGGCGCGCGCCCTGCGCAAGCCGGTCGCCGTGTTCGCCCAGTCGCTTGGGCCGCTGTCGCCGCGCGGGCTGCGCGCCGTCCGCCGCGTGCTGCGCGGCGTGAAGCTGGGCCTGCGCGACGCCCCGTCGCTCGCGCTGGCGAGAGAACTCGGCCTCGACGCACACCCGGTCGCCGATACCGCGCTCTTGCTCGACCCGCCGGCGATGCCGGAGCACAGCGCGCCCGCGCCGCTCGTGCTCGTGCCCCGCGCCGGCTACCCGCTCCTCAGCGACGCGCTCGTCGCCCTCGGACGCCCGTGGGTGGAGGCCGGCGGGCGGGTGCGCCTGGCGGCGGTCGATCCGGCGCGCGACGCCGCCGAGCTCGCCCGGCTCCGCGGGGCGTTCCCGGGCGCCGAGCACTGGAC
>JAGXHO010000272.1 GCA_024636105.1 Trueperaceae bacterium
GCGTCGTGCCGTGCCAAGTGCGCCACGCCATCGAGGCCGAGGAGGTCGCCATGCGTCCGTCACGCCCCACGGGTCCGTTCTGGATCCCCATCGCGGCCATCACGCTGCTCGCGGCGTGTGGCGTCCCCGGAGGTCCCCTCGGCGGGGGCAACACCTCGGCTCTGAGCATCGTCTACCCGAGCGCCGAACAGCGCTTGTCGGGCACCGTGGCGCTGGCGGCGGCCGGACGGGGCGGGGCGGTGAGCGACCTCCGGTTCGAGCTCGCCGGCGTCTCGGTCGACGGTCGAGCCGACGGGACGGCGTACGTCGACACGCGCTCGCTGCCCGATGGGGCCCACGTGCTCCGAGCCCGCGCGCTGGTGGGCGGTGGGGTCGCTACGGCGGAGCTCTCCGTCGTCGTCGACAACGACCTGCAGGCGAGCGCGCCGATGGGAGCGGACGGCGGCACCGTCCGCTCGACGAACGGTTCGATGGCCGCCATCGCGCCCGGAGCGCTCGTCGGCGCCACGACGGTCAGCGTCGACGACGCCACGCAGGCGGGCATCTTGGCGGACTTCGGCGTCGACTATCCGGCCTTGGGCGTGACGTTCCTTGGCGCGCTCGAGGTCGACACGGGCGGGGTCGACGTCGAGCTGCCCGTGGCCGTCGACCTAGCCGGCTGGGCGCCGGCCGTGCAACCCGGGCAGGTGGTGGTCATGTTCGCTTTGGCGCCCGATGCCGACGGCGACGGGCAGGGCGAGCTGATGTTCGCCGCGAATGCGGAAGCGACCGCCGGGGGCTCGGTGATCACGCGACCCGTGCCCAAGAGCGAGGCGTACGGCTTCGGTGCGCCCGGCGCGTTGGCCCGACAGCAGGTGACGGCGCGTCCGGGCGAGATCCTCACGCTCAGCGGTCGCGGGTTCAACGCGGTGGCGCCGCTCAGCAACGCAGCACGCTACGGCCCGGCGACCGCGCCCACCACCGAGACGCTCGTGCACGTCACGATCGCCGAGGATGCGGCGTTCAACCCGCTCCTGCAGGTCCAATTCGCGGTGCCGGCGCTGAGTGCCGGTTCGCAGACACTCCGCTTGCACAACCTGACGACGGGCTACCGCGCCGAGCCGCTCACGGTGACCATCGGCGCGCCGGGGTCGGGGTCCTCCGCCACGTGGGCGGGCTTCGTCGATCAGGTAGCCGTGGCCGTCGAGCGCTTGACCGCCCAGCGTCCCGACCTCGCCGCGCTCGCCCAGTCTTGGCTGGCTACGCTCGATACCCACTCGGAGAGCGTCGCAGCCGCGATGGCGAACAACTCCGGCCTGGTGAGCAGCGCCAACCGTTCGACGCTCGTGGGTCTAGCACCCGGGTCGCTCACGCCCACGGAGCGCAACCTGGTCGTCCAGCACGCGCTCGTGCTCGACGCGCTGTCGGCGTCGGATCCCGCGCTCCGAACGCCGGCCGCGGACCTGGCGACGCTGCTTGTCACGACCGCGCAATCGACGGCGGTCGCAGGGATCACCACCCTCCAAGCAGGTGGCGCGTCGTGCAGCGGCGGCAGCAGCACCCCCGCCACCGGCATCAACTGGGGCAGCCCCGTCACCACCGGCATGGGTTCGGCGCCGCCCGGTAGCTGCGCCTCGGGCAACGGCAGCGGTCCCAGCGGACCCGCCGCCGGCTCCGTGGGCAGCCTCAGCACGGCCGAACTCGCCAGCAATAGCCTCCGCCCCGGCACGCTCCAGCCGGTGCCCGGAGCCGTCGTAGCCGTCTACCGCCACGGCACCACAGAGCGCCTGGCGCCGTTCACGGCCATCGCCGACGCCACCGGTTTCTTCACCATCCCGTTCGTCCCGCCGGGCGAGCCGTTCACGGTGCGAGCCATCGATCCTGCCACCGGGAACACCGCCAGCGCAGACGGCGTCGCGGCGGCCGCCACGGTCGTCTCACCCGTGCAGCTGCTCTACGCGGCCGGCGAGGCGGTCCCGGGTAGCCCCACCGCCAGCTTCACGATCACGCCCGTGCCCGATCCCGACTTCGAGGGCAGCGTCTACTACACCTTCGACGCGAGCGCCAGCAGCGACGGCGACGGTCAGATCGTCGAGTACATCTGGGACTTCGACGGCTTCACCAAGTCGTTGGGCGGCACAGCGACCGTGCGGCGGGGCTTCCGCCGCGAGGGCAGCTACACGATCCGCCTCACCGTGCTCGACGACGAAGGCAAGTTCGGCGTGGCCCAGCAGGTGCTCGTGATCGACGACCTGCCCTACGGCTACTGGGGCACGCCGCCCGTGCAGATCGATACCCTCGAAGACGGCAACGTCCACGGGACGGAACCCGACGACCATGGTTTCGCCCTCAGCGCCGACGGGCGCTACGCCGTGTTCTCGATCGGTGGGTTTTGCGGGGGCGACCTGCTGTCCGCCGACACCAACGACGCGCTCGACGTCTACCGGAAGGACCTGGTCACCGGTGCGCTCGCGTTGGTCAGCGAGGGCGCGGTCGGCATCGAGACCGCCCGAGACGGCGTCTCGATCAGCGCCGACGGTCGGTACGTCGCGTACGCCGCCGGGGTCGAGGGCGACGGTTCGACGGTCTGGATCGACGTGCGCGACATGGAGACGGACGCGGTGGACAGGATCGAGATCGCGGATACGCAGCTCGCGTCGACCCCGACCTCGCTGAGCGCCGACGGCCGCTTGCTCCTCTACGAGGTCTACTACAGCGGATCGGACCCGGGCTCGTCGGGAGTCTACGTGCGGGACCTGGACGACGACACGACCGTGCGGCTCGGTGGGGTCGACACGGGAGGACAGTCGGGGCTCGAAGCCGTCGCGATGGGGGCGCAGGGGACGCACGCACTGGTGGCGCGCCAGGGTCAGCTCTACGTCATCGACCTGGACTCGTTGGTCGTCGATCGCGCCGACACCGACGCCAACGGCGTCGCCGCCGATGCGTCCGCCATGGCCCAGGGTGCCGCGCTGAGCGCCGATGGGCGCTGGGTCACGTTCTGGAGTCGCGCGACGAACCTGGTCGCCGACGCGCCGGCGGCGTTCACCGATCACGTGTATCTGAAAGACATGACGACGGGCACCGTGGAACGCGTCAGCCGCAACGCCCGGACGGGCGCCGACGCGGACGCCAACTCGCAGACCCCCGTGATCACCGGTGATGGCGCGTACGTCCTGTTCACGTCGTACGCGTCGAACTTGACACCGCTCGTGGAGAAGTCCGGCCCCGACTTCGGCTGGTGCGCGCTCGACCAGTGTCCGAGCTGGTTCATCTACGCCTTCGAGGTCGCCACGGGTCGGGTCGCCCTCGCCGAGGTCGGCCTCGACCACACCACCTCATCCGGCACCTTCAGCAGCAACCGGCACATCGCCGTTGGCGACCACCACTTCGCGTTCTCGAGCTACAACGGGCAGTTCGTGGCGACCGGCGACGACGACACGATGCGCATCTTTCGCGCGCCGATCCCGTGGGGGACGCCGTGAAGCTGCGCGCCTCCCGGTGGCTGCCCGTCCTGCTGGTCCTCACCGCCTGTGGGACGCCGGCGGAGCCGTCGGTCGCGGCTCTGAACGTCCGCCCCGCCGAAGGTCCCCCCGGCGCGCTCGTCGAGATCGCGGGCCTCACGGCGGCGGCCGTCGCTGCCGGCGATCTGATCGTCCGCGTCGGCGACACCCCGACGCCCGCGCTGATCCGCGACGACGGTCGCATCGACGCCGTGCTGCCGGTGGTGCTCGGCGCCGATGGATGGCACCTGCCCACAGGCCCGCTCGACGTGGTGGTCGAGCGGGCGGGCGTCGTCCTCGGAAGCGCAGCGGCCGCGGTGCGCGTCACGGCCCTCGAGCCTGCACCCGACGCTGCCGAGCGCCTCGAGACCGCGTGGGCGACGATCCTCGACGGCCTCGACGTGCTGACGGCGGCCATGGCGCTCGAGGAGGGGGTGGAAACGCAGCACCTGAGCGCGCAGCGAGCGGCGCTGCGCGACCTGTTGCTCACGGGCGAGAACGCATTGCCACGAGTGTTCGACGGCACGGCGCCGCTCCTGAGCGACCTCGGGGACGACGTCCACCTCGAGTTGACGCTCGCTCTCCTCGCCTCGAGCGGCCTGGTGGATGAGAGCGAAGCGATGGCCGACCGGCTGCGACCCTTGACGGGCGAGGTCGCGACCCAGGCCGCGCTTCTGTGCAACGAAACCGAACCCGATCGGCTGCTGGCATGCCAGATGCAGCTCTACGTAGTGGTCAAGGAGTTCGGACGGACGGTCGTTTCGCCGACGGCTTCCACGTTCAGCGACCGCACCGCGGTCCTCGGGGTACTGGGCGTGTTCGTCGCCATCCCCGGTGTGGCGTTGGCCTCCTTGGCGTTGTCGGTGGCGGACCTCGTCACGAACAAGGTGGTCGTGGCGCTGTTGCCGTCCAAGATCGACGCCTTCACCCTGAGCTTCGACGACGACGACCCGGTCGTGAAGCAGGGCGACCTGCTCACGGGCAACCTCGAACTCACCGCGTCCAACGAACCGGTCGACATCACCACCGCCGACCTCTTGGCGCAGTCGCTGGCCGTGCTCGGGGCAGCGGGCGGCTTGCCGTCCGACAAGCTCCCGCAGGCCCAGCAGTACGTCTTCAAACTCCTCGAACACTTCATGGGCATGTACCTCGGGGCCTTCGCCACGTACGCCGACGCGAACCCCCACCTGAACCTGAGCACCACGCTCACCAGCATCCCCAAGAGGACGTGGGGACCGACGAAGATCGAGTACTACCACCTGTTCGACGCGCATTCGTACCAGGCCGATCTGCTCAGCGTCTACGAGGAAACACCCGCCAGTCCGATGTGGCGCGCCGGCACCACGCCGGGCGACGCCCGCGTACAGGTGCGCACGGGTGGCAACGAGGGCGCGCTCATCGATTGGAGCGGCTACTCGGCGGGCGCCTTCGGCGAGAACCAGACGGCGACCGCGACCCTCACCGTCTGCGTCGACGGGCCGCCGGACCTGACCAGCGTGTCTTCGGTGAACCCGACCGTGATCCAGGCGGAGACGAACGCGACCGTCACGTTCACCCTGCCGTGGAACGACCCCTGCGCGAACGTCGAGCGTCTCTACGCCACCTTCGACCTCGACGGCCACGACCCGTTCTCGTTCCAGTACGCGGTGGCGACGGACCCGAAGGTGAGCGGCTTCGACGACGACGGCGGCACC
>JAGXHO010000273.1 GCA_024636105.1 Trueperaceae bacterium
GCACCACCCTCGACCCCGAGCGCGCCGCCGACGCCATGGCCCCCTACGCCGACGCCGGCCTCACCACCTTCGACATGGCCGACCACTACGGGAGCGCCGAGATCATCGCCGGCACCTTCCAGCGGCGCCGCGCGGCGGGCGAGGTGCAGCTCCTCACCAAGTGGGTGCCCGAGCCGGGCCCGGTCAAGCGCGCCACCGTTCAGGCGGCCGTCGATCGCGCGCGCTCGCGGCTCGGCGTCGAGCGCATCGACCTGCTGCAGTTCCATACCTGGGCGTACGACGACCCCAGCTGGATGGACGCGCTCTTCCACCTGCAGGACCTGAAAGACGAAGGCGCCATCGGCGCGCTCGGGCTGACGAACTTCGACGCGGCGCACCTGCGCGTCGCGTGCGCGGCCGGCGTCGAGATCGCCAGCAACCAGGTGGCGTACTCGCTCCTCGACCGCCGCGCGGCCGGCGACATGGTCGCCGTGTGCGAGCGCTACGGCGTGCAGCTGCTGGGCTACGGCACCGTGGCCGGCGGGCTCCTGAGCGAGCGCTGGCTAGGCGCACCGGACCCGGCCGCCGGCGGCGCGCTCGAGACCTGGTCGCACCACAAGTACCGCCGCTTCGTCGAGGCCGCGGGCGGCTGGGACGCGTTCCAGGTGCTGCTGCAGGCCGTGAAGCGCGTGGCCGACGCCCATGGCGTGGCCATGGCGACGGTCGCCTCGCGCTTCGTGATCGAGCAGCCCCACGTCGCGGGCGTCATCGTCGGCGCGCGGCTGGGCAAGAGCGCCCACGTCGAGGACACGCTCGCGCTCTTCACCTTCGAGTTGTCCGACGCCGATCGCGCGGCGCTCGACGCCGCCCTGACCGGCCTCACGCCCATCCCCGGCGACAGCGGCGACGAGTACCGCAAGCCGCCGTTCCTGACCGCCTCCGGTGACCTGAGCCACCACGTGACGGCGTTCCCCGCGCCTTTCGAGGTGCGCGAGGGCGCGCGCGGGCGCCCGCGCGCCTTCACCGGCACCGTGTGGGAGGAGCGCGCCGGTTTCGCGCGCGCCATCCGCGTGGGCGACCGGGTGTTGGTCTCCGGCACGACCGCCACCCACGGCACCCGGCTGATCGGCGCGGGCGACGCCGAGGCGCAGACGCACGCCGCGATCGACAAGGTCGAGGGGGCGCTGCGCACGCTCGGAGCCTCGCTCGAGGACGTCGTGCGCACGCGGGTCTACGTCG
This sequence comes from Trueperaceae bacterium, assembly GCA_024636105.1. The sequence continues at coordinate 1,219 of JAGXHO010000273.1, forward strand.
CCGACGTCGCGGACGCCGAGGCCGTCACGCGCGCTCACGGACGCCGCTTCGGCGACGTCCAGCCGGCGAACACGCTCGTGCAGGCCCGACTGATCGGCGACGGCTACCTGGTCGAGGTCGAGGCGGAGGCGATCGTGCCGCCGGTGCCAACGGGGCGCCGGGTACCGCTCTAGCAACGGCTCAAGTGGGTGGCCGGCCGATCCACCAACGCGCCTCGGCAGCCAGAACGCGCGCCATCCGTCGATCGGACGCCACCAATGAGCGCCACTCGTCGGCCGTGTAGACGACCAGGTCCGCGGGCACGGGGAGGTCGAGCGTCGACCACCTCGGATCGGTCGGTTCGGGGCGATGGGCGTGGACGACCGCGACCAGATCGAGATCGCTGCCGAACCCGTCGTCGCCGCGGGCGAACGAGCCGAAGCAGCCGATCGCCACGACGGAGGCGTCCGCGTGAGCAAGCCGTTCGGCCCAGGCGCGACCGGCGTCCAGCACCTTCGCCACGTCGATCAGGTCGGGCGGCGGTGCGACGCTCGCAGGCAACTCGGCGAGCAACCGCGCGACGACGTGCCCCCACGACTCCTGACGGTGGTGCAGGTGCAGCGCCTTCACGGCCTTCTCGGCGGCCTGATGGGAGGCGAAGCAGGCCCAGTCGAACCGTCCCTCGGCGGCAGCGGCCTCGGCGTGCCCGAGGTCGTGCTCGGCCTGACGGAACCCGTCGCCGCTGCGGGCCGCCATCGCCCCACCTCCCATCGCCACCAGACTAGCGGGCCGCGCTCACACCGGCAGCGTCAGGCTCGCCAGGTCGCGCGGATACTCGGTCAGGAACTCGATGCCGTCCTCCGTGACGAGCACCGTGTCGGAATGGCGGAAGCCGCCCAGCCCCGGTACGTAGAGCCCGGGTTCGACCGAAAGCACCATGCCGGGCACCAGCTCGGTCGGATCGCCGACGTCCAGGAACGGCGCCTCGTGGATGCGTTGCCCGAGGCCGTGGCCCACGTGGTGGCGCCAGTGGTCCCACAGGCCGTGGCGCTCGATGTAGGCGCGGTGCGCGGCGTCGACGTCGGCGCCGCGCGCGCCCGGGCGGATCGCCTCGAACGACAGGTCCTGCAGCGCCAGCATGTGCTCGAAGAAGCGCCGCTGCTCGGCGTTGGGCGCGCCGAGGAACATGGTGCGCTCGAGCTCGCTCAGGTAGCCCCACACGTCGGCGCCGGCGCCGGTGACCAGGGTGTCGCCCTCGGCGAAGCGGAGGTCGGCGGCGAGGGCGTGCGGGAAGGCGCTCTCGGCGCCGATCTGGCCGCGGTAGATCGCGAGCGCGCCGTTGATCCAGCGGTTGCGCTGGCGGTAGCCCGGCCCCATGGCGGCGCGCAGCCGCTTGGTGGCCTCGGCGCAGGCGGCGCCCACCACCTCGGCCTCGGTCAGCCCGACCTGCGTGCCGTCCTGCAGCAGCCGGTGCGCCACCGCGCCCCAGCGCGCGCTCTCGCGGATCAGAGCCACCTCGTGCGCCGACTTGATCGCCATGGTCGCCTCGACGGCCGCCGTGACCGCAACGACCGTCAGGTGCGCCGAGAGCGGCCGCGGCACGTAGCCCATCACCGCGGGGTAGCCGTCGTGGTCGACGCCGACGCGCCGCGAGGCGAGCCCGTGTTCGTGGAGCCAGGCCACCAACCGGTCGATCGGATGGACCTCGCCCGGGTACTCGGGGTACGCCACCACCGCGTCCGCATCGGACACGACCTCGGCGTGCTCCTTCTCCAGGCGCGGCACGAACAGCGTGCGCGACCCGTCGCGCCCCAGGACCGCGGCGATCGGCCGCTCGGTGGGGGCGAAGACGAAGCCGGTGAAATACTGGACGTACTGATCGTCGAACGCCACGACCGCGTCGACGTCGTCCGCGAGGTGCGCGAACAGCGCGGGGACGCGTGCGGCGCGCTCCTCGCGGCGGATGGGGCCGATGGGGGAGGGGGTGCCGAGGGCAAGCGCAGGGTCGTGGGTCATGGTCGGTCGATCATCCCACGGGGTGGACGCTGCGGGTCAGCCGATCGGACCGTCCCGCGGCTCGTCGCGGTGCGCGCCGGAATCGAGCAGCTCGCGCAGCACCGCCACGGCCCGGTCGAGGTCGGCGTCGGTCGTGTAGAAGGCCACCGGCGCCAGCCGCAGCACGTCGGGCCGGCGGTAGTCGGGGATGACGCCGCGGCGTCGGAGGGCCTTGGAGAGCTGCGCCGACTCGGGGTGGCGCAGCGCCACGTGGCCGCCGCGGCGCTCGTGGGCGCGCGGCGTGACGACCTCGAGCTCGGGCAGGTCCGCGTCGACGCGGGCGATCAGCGCGTCGGTCAACTCGAGCGAGCGCGCGCGCACGGCCGCGATCGGCGTCTCCTCGAACAGCGCCAGCGCCCCCTCGAGCCCGGCCAGCGACAGGATCGGCGGGGTGCCCAGCTGGAACGCGCCGGCGCCGGCGGCCTTGGTGAAGGTGGGGTCCATGGCGAACTGGCTCGCCTTGTCGTGGCCCCACCAGCCGCGCAGCGCGGGCACGGCGTCGTGGTGCCGGCGGTGGACGAAGAGGCCGCCCGGGGCGCCGGGACCACCGTTGAGGTACTTGTACGAGCACCACGCAGCCACGTCGACGCCGTCCTCGTGGAAGGCGTGCGGCAGCGCGCCGATCGAGTGCGCCGCGTCCCAGCCGACCAGCGCGCCGCGCTCGCGCCCGACGCGTGTCCAGCGCGCCACGTCGAGCGCCTGGCCCGAGCGGTATAGCACGGTCGGCAGCCAGGCGAAGGCGACCTCGTCGGTGAAGGCGGCGTCCAGGTCGGCGTCGTCGAGCGTGTGCCCGTCGCGCGAGGGCACCAGGCGCAGCTCGACGCCGCGCAGCTCGGCCCAGGATTGCAGGGCGTGCAGGTCGGTCGGGAAGTCGAGCTCGGTCGCAAGCAGGTGGCGACGGCGCCCCTCCGGCCGATGGAAGGTAGCGAGCAACGCGTGCAGGTTGACGGTGATCGAGGCCGTCGCGACCACCTCGTCGGCGTGCGCGCCCACCAGCCGGCCGATCGCCGGCGAGAGCCGCTCCGCGAGCCCGAACCAGTCGTCCCACGCGCCCACGCCGTAGACGTGCCACTGGCGCATGCGGCGCTCGACCGCGGCTTGCGCGGCGTAGCTGAGGGGGCCGAGCGAGTTGCCGTCGAGGTAGACGCCTTTGGGGAGCAGGAACGCGTCGGTGAAGGGGAGGGAGCGCACGGCGGGAGGGTACCGCATCGGCGTCGGCGCGCCATCGATGCGGGCCGTCGTCAGCGCGTCGGCCAGGGCCGCAACACGGCCCGCGCCGGCGACGCGTCGGCCTCGGGCAGCGACAGCGGCAGGCACAGCAGCTCGTAGCGCCCCCGGGCCACGCGAGCGAGCGCCAGCCCTTCGAGGATCGCGACGTCGTGCGCGGCGCACGCCGCGTGGGCCGGCAGGTCCTTGGAGGTGAGCGGGTCGACGCTCGGGGCGTCGGTGCCGAGGAGCCGCACGCCGTGGGCCGCAGCCCACGCGACCGCACCGGGATCGAGGGCGCGGAAGTCGACCGGGAAGGTGGCGCCCCAGTCGTCGCTCTGCCCGGTGTGCAGGAGCAGCCGGGCCGGAGGTGCGTCGGCGCCGGCGGCGGCCACGGCGGCCTCGAGCGCCGCCGCCGTCACGATAGGCGCATCGCCGCGGACGTCCACCACGAGCGCCTCGCCCAACCAGCGCTCGAGGTCGAGGCCGCCCAAGCGCACGCCGTCGTCGTCGTAGTGCCAGGGGGCATCGACGTGGGTGCCGACGTGCAGGCTGCCGCTCAGGCTGCCGACGTTGACGCTCGACCCCTCGGCGATGCGCCCGTTCACGCGGATCTCGAGCGGCGCGTCGCCCGGCCAGGTCGGGTGGCCGTCGCGCAGCTCGCGGGTGACGTCGATCACGAGGGTCGGGCTTCGTTGGCGCCCGTGCCCGCCGACGGCGTCGCGACCGCTGCGCTCGCGCCCTGCGAGGCGGCGCGGCGCACGGCATCGGCGACGTGCTCCGACCATTGCGCCACCTGAGCGTCGGTGGCGGCTTCGACCATCACCCGCACCAATGACTCCGTGCCCGAGGGGCGCACGTTGACGCGCCCATCGGCGCCGAGCGCGGCCTCGACGTCGGCGACGGCCGCGAGCACCGCCGGGTCGGCGGCGAGCTGCGCCTTGACGCCGTGCGGCACGGGGATGTTGATCAGCGTCTGAGGGAAGCTGGGGATGCGGTCCATCCACGCTTCGAGCGGCACGCCCGAGGCGCGGCAGGCGGCCAACGTCTGCAGCGCGGTCAGGATGCCGTCGCCGGTCGGCGCCTTGTCCAGGAACAGCACGTGGCCCGACTGCTCGCCGCCGAGGCGCCATCCGGCGCTGAGCAGCTTCTCGTGCACGTAGCGGTCGCCGACCTGCACGCGGTGCAGCGCCACGCCTTCGCTCGCGAGGAAGCGCTCGGTCCCGAGGTTGGTCATCTGGGTGGCGACGACGTTCGCATCGCCGCGCACGAGTGCGTTGATCGCGATCATGTGGTCGCCGGTGACCAGCCGCCCGCGGCGGTCGACGAGCAGGACGCGGTCGGCGTCGCCGTCGAAGGTGACGCCGACGTCGAAGCCGCCGCGCAGGACGCGCTCGCGCACGGCCTCGGGGTGGGTGCTGCCGCACGAGGCGTTGATGTTCAGGCCGTCGGGTTTGGCGGCGGCGACCTCGAGGCGGGCGCCGATCTGCTCGAACACCCGCGGGGCGATCCGGTAGGCGGCGCCGTTCGCGCAGTCGAGCGCGACCCGCAGCCCGTCGAGGAACGGGGCGTTGCCCAACAGGAAGCGCACGTAGTGCCCGTCCTCGAAGCGGTAGCGGCGCACCTCGCCCAGGTGGGCGCCCGTGCGTTCGTCGCCGCCGAGCGCCGCGACGCTGCCGCGGTCGAGGGCGTTCATCCGCGCTTCGAGGGCTTCCTCCTCGGCATCGGCCAGCTTCGCGCCGTCGGCACCGAACAGCTTGAGGCCGTTGTCCTCGAACGGGTTGTGCGACGCGCTGACGACGATGCCGGCGGCCGCTTCCAACGCGCGGACCAGGTGGCTGACGCCGGGGGTGGGCATGACGCCCAGGTCGACGACGTCGGCGCCGCCCGCGTTGAGGCCTGCGGTGACGGCGGAAGCGAGCATCGGTCCGGATCGGCGGGTGTCGCGACCGACCACGACGACGGGTCGATCGGTGCCGCGGTCGCGCAGGTGCTCGGCGGTGGCGAGGCCGAGCATGAGGGCGAACGGGGCCGTCATCGGCGTTCGACCGGCGACGCCGCGGATGCCGTCCGTGCCGAACAGGTGGCGGGTGGACATACCGACTACTCTACTTCGCTACCTCGCCGTGCGAACGCCACCCGGGGCGGGCGCGGCCGCGCGACCGATGCAACCGGCGGGGACGAGACCCAGGCCGGGGGTGTAGGCTCGGTCCCATGTTGAACCCGACCCTGCGACCGGTCGAAGCCCGCGTCTACACCGACGAGTTCCGCGTGTATGGGGTCTTCCACCTGCGCGCCAACACGGGCACCGCTTGGCTGCTGAACGCCGACGATCGGCCGCACCTGCCGCTCACGCACGTCTCGATGTTTCGGCCGGGCGTCGCCCACCCGCCCGGGTCGGAGCAGCTCTCGTACGAGACGCACTTCGCCGCGATCCCCAAGGCGTCGATCGTCTGGATGCAGGGGGGCGCGCCCGACTCCGTGCAGGAGGGGATGGGGCGGCAGCCGCGGCAGGTCTACCTGGTGTACCCGACGTACGTCCTGACGGGGACGTTCTCGATGCGAACCGAGGTGCGGCTGTCGGATTACATCGGCACGGCCATGGCGGCGAAGCCGTTCGTCACGCTGCACGAGGCGCGCATCCTGGGGGCGGGCAGCCGTGGGCAGAGCTTCGCGGAGCTGCCGACGATCCAGTCCCACGACTTCGTCACCGTCAACCTGCGCAACGTCGGCGGCATCTTCGACCTGCGCGGCGGCGATCCCGCCAAGGCCTACGTCGCCGAGGAGTGAGCCGCGGCCCCCGAACCGGGGGCCGAGCCCGGACCCGCGTCCCAACCCGGGCTGGGCGAGCTGACCGCGAGCGGCGGAGCGCCCGCCCCCTTTCTGTAGAGCGCGAACGCCACCGGTCCGTGCTCCGAACGCCGCAGCGGCGCGAGTCCGGCCGCACCGGCCCAGGCGTCGACCGCTTCGAGCGTCGGGAAGCGCAGGCCGCCTCGTTCGAGGAGCCACTGCACCGCGCGCGCCGGGCCGACGGCCCGGCGCGCGTACATCGTCCAGACCAACCCCGATGGGCGCACCACGCGCGCGAGCTCGGCGAACGCGCGCGCCGGGTCGCCGAACTCGTTGAGCGTCGCGCCCACGACCGCTGCATCGAAGGCGCCGTCGACGAACGGCAGCGCGTGGGCGTCGGCGCGCACCCACGAAACGGCGAGGCCCGCCCGTTCGGCGCGGCGGCGGCCGACCCGCAGGAAGGCGGACGAGGCGTCGAGCGCGAACGCCTCCGCGCCGTCGGCGGCCAGCGTGCGGGCGTACAGACCGGCGCTGCAGCCCACGTCGAGCACGCACCGTCCCGCGAGCGGCGCGGATCCGGCCGTCTCGCGCGGCCCCAGCGTCGCGGCCAGCCAGGCGCGCAGGGTGCGCAGTTCGAAGGCGGTGGTCGTGGCGCCCAGGGTGAGGATGGCGAGCGAGCGGTGGCGCCACAGCGGTTCGTACGCCCATGCGGTCGGGGTGAGGTCGTTGACCCAGCCGGCCAAGCCGCGCGTCGGCAGGCGGGCCGCTCGCCCCGGATGCGCGTCGACGAAGCCGTTGCGGACGGGGTACGGGCGGTCGAACGGGTACGCGCTGCCATCCGCGGGTGGGGCGGCCGGCGGCGGTGGGTGCGCCGCGTCAGAGGTTCCAGCCACCGGCGACCTCGAGGTGGACCCCGGTGACGTACCGCGCCTCCGGGCTCAACAGGTAGCCCACGGCGCCCGCCATCTCGTCGAGCGTTCCGGTGCGCCCCATGGGGAGCTCCTCCAGCGGCTTGGTGTCGCTGTTCTCGAGCACCCCCGGGCTGACCACGTTCGCCGTGATGCCATGGACCGCCTCGGTCGCGGCGAGGGCCTTGGTGTAGTGCAAGACGCCCGCCTTGGCGGCGACGTAGGCGACGATCCCCGGCCGCGCCTTGAGCAACTCGGCGCCGGCGTACCCGATGTTCACGATGCGCCCGCCGCCGGCAGCGCGCATCAGCGGCACCGCCCGCTGGCACGTGGCAAATGTGGCGTGCAGGTTCGA
>JAGXHO010000274.1 GCA_024636105.1 Trueperaceae bacterium
CGGCGACCCGGATCACGCGCGCCAGGTCGCGGGTGTAGACGTAGGAGGCCAGCCCGAACGGGGTGGCGTTCGCCTGTTCGATCGCCTCGGCCTCCGTCGCGAAGCGCAGCACGGGCGCGACCGGGCCGAAGGTCTCCTCCTCGAGCAGCTTCATGCCCGGTTCGATCCCGGTCAGCAGCGTCGGCTCGTAGAAGAGGCCGTCGCGCCGCGCGCCACCGGTGACCACGGTGGCGCCCTTGGCGATCGCGTCCGCGACGTGGGCCTCGACCTTCGCCATCCCCTGGGCGTCGACGAGCGGCCCGACTTCGGTGCCGGCGACGAGCGGGTCGCCCATCTTCAGTCCGCGCACGGCGTCCGCGAAGGCGGCCACGAACGCGTCGTGGATGCCGTCTTGAACGTAGATGCGGTTGGTGCACACGCACGTCTGGCCGGCGTTTCGGAACTTGCAGGCGAGGACCTCACGCACGGCGGCGGTCAGGTCGGCGTCGTCGAACACCAGGTACGGCGCGTGGCCGCCGAGCTCCAGCGACAGCTTCTTGATCGTCTGCGCCGATTGTCGGTAGAGGATGCGCCCCACCTCGGTCGAACCGGTGAAGGTGACCTTGCGGATCCGCGGGTCGGCCATCATCACCTCGGTGACCGGCACCGGATCGGAGGTGGGCAGCACCTGCAGGGTGCCCTCGGGGCCGCCGGCCTCGAGCCACAGCTCGGCGAGGCGCAGCGCGGTGAAGGGGGTCTGTTCGGCGGGCTTGACGATCATCGTGCAGCCGGCCGCCAGCGCGGGCGCCGCCTTGCGGGTGATCATCGCCGCCGGGAAGTTCCACGGCGTCACCGCGTACGCCGGACCGACCGGTTGCCGCATCGCGATGATGCGCTTGTGGGCCACGTGGGTCGGCACCCACTCGCCGTACGCGCGCTTCGCTTCTTCGGCGTACCACTCGACGAAGCCGGCGGCGTAGAGCGCTTCGCCGCGCGCCTCGTTGATCGGCTTGCCCATCTCGCGGGTCATCGTCTCGGCGAGCTCGTCGGCGTTCGCGACGAGCAGGCCGTGCCAGCGGCGCAACGTCGCCGCGCGGTCGAACGGGCTCACGGCGCGCCAGCCCTCGAACGCGCCCCAGGCGACGTCGATCGCGGCGCGGGCGACGTCGGCATCGGTATCCGCCGCGACCCCCAATGCGTCGCCGCTCGCGGGTTCGACGATGCCGTAGGTGCGCTGCGCTTCGTGCCAGCCGTCGGTCAGGTACCGGCTCTCCAGGAGTTGGATCATGCACCCAGTCTACGGGGCGCGCCGTCGGTTCGGGCGCGCCCCGTCCGTGCCGCGACCGTTCAGCTCGCGGCGTTGATCAGGTTCTCGGCGATCGTCGACGAGGACAGCACGCCGGGGAGCCCGGCGCCCGGGTGGGTGCCGGCGCCGACCAGGTAGAGGTTGGGGATGTCCTCGGAGCGGTTGTGCGGGCGGAACCAGGCCGACTGCGTCAGGATCGGTTCGACCGAGAAGGCGGAGCCCTGGGCGGCGTGCAGCTGGCTCGCGAAGTAGCGCGGGTCGACGAAGCGCTCGGTGACCAGGTTCGCCTGCAGGTCGGGGAGGTAGTGGTCCTCCAGGTGCTGCATGATCGCGTCGCGGTAGGACTGCGCGTGCGCCTCCCACGAGATCCCGCTCTTGAGGTTGGGGACGGGGGAGAGCACGTAGAACGACTCGTGCCCCTCGGGCGCGATCGTCGGGTCGGTGATCGTGGGCATGTGGAGGTAGAGGCTGAAGTCGTCGGCCAGCGTCCCCTTGTTGTGGAAGATGTCGTCGAGCAGTCCCTTGTAGCGCGGTCCGAGCAGGATGTTGTGGTGCGCGAGCTTGCCGTCCTGGGCGTAGCGCTTCTTGGTGCCGAAGTAGATGACCACCAGGCTCATCGCGTAGCGGATGCGCTCGAGCTTGGCGTCGGTCATGGTCTTGCGGAACCGTGGGTCGATCATCTTGGTGTACGTGTGATGGACGTCGGCGTTCGACACGACCACGTCGGCGTCGATGGTGCGGCCGTCGGCGAGCGCGACGCCGGTGGCGCGCGGCTTGCCGTCGGGGCCGTCGGCCACCAGGATCCGCTCGACCTCCGCGTTCAGCTGGATGTCGACGCCATGCTCCTCGAGGAGCCGACGGAAGCCGTCGACGAGCGCCCCGGTGCCGCCCATCGCGTACCAGACGCCCCACTCGCGCTCGAGGTAGTGGATCATCGCGTAGATCGACGTGGTGTCGAAGGGGTTGCCGCCCACGAGCAGCGGGTGGAAGCTGAACACCTGGCGCAGGAACGGGTCCTGGACGTACTGCGACACCAGGCCGTACACGCTCTTCTGCGACTGGAGGCGGATGAGGTCGGGGGCGACCCGGAGCATGTCGCCGATCGTCAGGAACGGCTTGTCGGCGAGCTCGACGAAGCCCTTCTCGAAGATCTTCTTGGCCATCGCCACGAAGTTCAGGTAGCCGCGCTTGTCCTCGGGGTTGCGCTTGTCGATCTCGCTCAGGATGAACATCTCGTCGTCGTTGTAATCGAACGGCGCGTGCTCCGAATCGAAGATCCGGTAGAACGGGTCGCACTTGACGAACTCGACGTAGTCCTCGCGGCGCTTGCCGAACTTGGCCCAGATGTCGTCGAACATCCAGGGGGCGGTGATGATCGTGGGTCCGGCGTCGAAGGTGAAGCCGTCCTGCTCGAAGACGTACCCACGCCCGCCGAGCTTGTCGAGCCCTTCGACGAGGGTGACCCGGTGGCCGCTGGCGGCGAGCCGCGCGGCGGCGCCCATGCCGCCGAACCCCGAACCGATGACGACGATCCGCTGCTGTTTCACGTCCGCAGACTACCGACCTCGGCGAGGGACGAACTTACCGATGGCTACCGTCTCGCACCGCGCGCTCGAACGCAGCGCCGAGGCGGCCGAGCGCCAGGAGCGCGGGGTGGTCGAGGTCGGTACCCGCATCGGGGTGGTCGCTGCACAGCACGGCGAGCGTGCCCGCCCACCGCCCTTCGCCGTCCCACGCGACCGCGACCTCGTGGCGCACGCCGGTGATCCAACCCCCCTTGGCGCCCCAGATCCAGGCGTCGTCGCGGCGCACGCGGCGCAGCAGGCCCTCGGCGAACGCGCTTCTGCGAAGCGTGGATGCCGCGTGCGCGCATGCGTCCTCGGGGAGCCAACCGAGCTCCGGACGCACCAGGCCGCCCGCCATCGCCGCGACCTCCGCGGCGCTCGTGCGCGCGCGCTCGCCTCGGTGCTGGGCGGCGGTCCAGCGCCCCTCGTCCACCTGCAGCGGCCCGACCACGCGGGTCGCGTGCAAGCCACGGGCGGCGCCCCAGGCGTTGGCGACGTCGACGCCGATCGTGCGCAGCACCGCGTTGGTGGCGCGGTTGTCGCTGTGCGCGATCATCAGGTGGAGGAGGTCGCCCCAGGTGGGCGCGAGCCCGGGCGCGAAGTGGTGCAGCACCCCGCTGCCGCCGGCGACGTCGTCGCCTCCGAGCTCCACGCGCGCGTCCCGCGCAGGAGTCGCGGTGACGGGGTCGAGCGCGGCGCCGAGCAGCAGCAGCTTGATCAGGCTCGCGGCCGGCTTGTGGGCGTCCGGGTCCAGCCCGACGCGCGCGGCGTCGCGGCCCCGACCCGCTGCGACCTCGGCGACGACGCTCCAGTGGCCCGGTTCCTCGGCGAGCTCCGCGGCCAGCGCGGCCGCGAGTCGGTCGGCGCCTGGGCCGTCGAGCACCCAGGCCGCGGCGTCGGGCGCGTCGCCGCCATGCCCTGCGGCGGACGGCCCCCGCGGGGCCTCGTCGCCTCGCAGCGGCGCGCCGCCCAGGGGCTCGCCGGCACGCGACGGTCGTTCGCCCCGCCACAGGTCGGCGAGCGCCTCGCGGTCGCGCACGAGCCGCGCCTCCCCACCCTGCACCACGACCTCCGCCGCGCGCACGTGCGAGGCGTAGCTCGAGCCCATGGTCCAGCCGTAGGCGCCCGCTTCGCCGACGGCGATCAGGTCACCGGCCGCGACGGCGCCCAGGTCGACGTCCCAGCCCAAGCGGTCGCCGTTCTCGCACAGCGGCCCGTCCAGGTCGGTAGGCGGTTGCCGATCCCCGTCGCCCGGTCGCGCCGGACCGAGGCGGCGGACGGGGTGGCGCGCGCCGTACAGTGCAGGCCGCAGCAGATCGGCCATGCCGGCGTCGGCGATCGCGTGCCGGCGTGGTCCATCCTTCACGTGCAGCACGCGCGTGAGCAGGGTGCCCGCCCGGGCGACGAGCATGCGCCCCGGCTCCATCACCAGCCGCAGCCCGCGCTCGACCACCCACGGCCGCACGAGCGCTGCCAGCGCCTCCAGGTCGTACCCGGGCACCGCCAGACCGCCGCCGAGGTCGAGGACGTCGGCGGCGGGGAAGGCGCGGTAGAGCGGGGCCAGAGCGTCGAGAACCTCGCGGTGCACGGCCAAGTCGCGGATCTGCGAGCCCGCGTGGACGTGGAAGCCCGCGAAGCGCCCGGCGCGCTCGACCTCGCGCGCCAGCGCGGTGGCGGCCTCGGGCGCGATCCCGAACTTGCTCCCCTCGCTGCCCGTCGCCATGTGCGGGTGGGTGCGCGGATCGAGGCGCGGGTTGAGGCGCACGAGGAAGCGCGTGCCCGTCGGCAGCGGCTCGGCGGCCCAGGTCGCCCACGTCCCCTCACCGTCCAGGCTGACGAGGTCCGGGGGCACGGCGCGCGCCCAGCGGCGCAGCGCGGCGTCCTGCGCCGGTCCGCTGAGGAGCGTCCGAGCGCCCGGTACGCCGGCCCGCGCGGCGCGCGTCGCCTCGCCGACGGTGATCGCCTCCACCCCCACGCCCTGGTCGGCAAGGTGGGCGAGGACGGCGCCGTTCGGGTTCGCCTTGACCGCGAAGCGCAGGTCGACCTCGGGAAAGGCGGCGCGGAAGCGCGCGACCTCGGTGGCCATGGCGTCCAGGTCGTAGACGTACAGCGGCGTGCCGTAGCGGTCGGCGAGCGCGGCGAGCGCGCCGTCAAGGACGGTGGTGCCGTCGCGGACGTCGGGTGCGGTTCGGTGGGCGTCGGGGTCCATGCCGACCGGCAGCGTAGCAGCCTTAGACTGAGCGGCATGACGATGAACCGCGAACTCCGCCGCGCTCAGGCCAAGCAGGACAAGAAGGTCGAGCGCGAGAAAGAAGAGCGCAAGGCGGCCAGGCGCCGCCGGATCGACACGCTCCGGTCGCGCCGCGCCGCGCGGCGCTCCGAGGCCAAGGCGAACGCCGCCACGAAGCCCGACCCCAAGAGCGGCGGCGAAGGCGGCGCCAAGCCGCCCCAGAAGGGGGGCGGAGCAGCCGGCGGACGCGGCCGGAACCCGGGACGGTTCGCCGGCGCGCTGGCGATGGCGACGGTGTTCTTCATCGTGCTGCAAGGTTCGGTGGCGCCCGAACCGGGCGACAGCGACCTGCTGCGAAGCGTCACCGGTGCGGGGTTCTACCTGCTCTTCGGCTACTTCGCGATCCTGTGGCTGATGCGCCGCGACACGCCGCGTCCGCTCGTCCTCACGCTCGTGTTCGGCGCTTTGCTCACCGCGGGCGTCGAGGTGGCGAAGCTGTTCCAGCCGGAGGTGCCGACCGACTTCCTGCTGCTCGCGCTCGCGCTTCCGGGGCTCGTCGCCGGTGCGTTCCTGGGCCGGCTCGTCTACACGTCCGCCCCGGGGTGAGCCACGGCGAGATCGCCACCCTCGGCGTCACCCACGAGCGCCCGCTGGCGATCGTCGGCGCCATGGCCGAGGAGACCGAGCCGCTCATCGCGGCCGCGGTCGACTCCGTGGTGGAGCGGGCCGGGCCCTTCGCGCTCCACCGGGCACGGCTGGACGGCGTGCCGGTGCTCTTGGCGACGTGCGGGATCGGGAAGGTGCAGGCCGCTGCGCTCACCCAGGCGCTGCTCGACCGCGGCGCGGCGGCCGTGCTGTTCACGGGCGTCGCGGGCGGCGTCGATCCGTCGCTGCGCGTCGGCGACCTGGTCGTCGCTGCCGACGCCCTGCAGCACGACGTCGACGTGACGGCGCTCGGCTACGCCCTCGGTCAGGTGCCCGGGCACGGCGCCGTGCGGTGGGTGGCCGATCCCGAGCTGCGCGACCGCGTCGCGGCGGCGGCGCGGGCGGTCGCGGCGGCCGAGGGGGCGCGGGTGGTCGTCGGGACGGTCGCGTCGGGCGACCGCTTCGTCGCCGATCCGGCCGAGGTGGCGCGCCTGCGCTCGACGTTCGGCGCCGCCTGCGCCGAGATGGAGGGGGCGGCCGTGGCGCAGGTGTGCGCCGCTTGGGGCGTGCCGTGGGCGATCGTCCGCAGCGTGTCGGACACCGCCGACCACGACGCGCACGTCGACTTCCGAGCGTTCACGAAGGTCGCGGCGGCGCGGGCGGTCGCGGTGGTGCGGGGGACCCTGGCGGGTCTGGGGGGCTGACCTCAGCCGGTGCCGTCGAACGCGAGCACGTGCACGAGCGCCGCGGCGTCCCAGGCTTGCGGACGGCACGCGACCGGGTACGGGACGGGCGGTCGCTCGTCGCGGGCGTAGCCGCCCACCAGCTCGGGGAGCCGGAGGTCGGGCTGCGCGGCCGCGAGGTCGTACAGGGCGTCCCGCACGCGACGTGCCTCGGCATGGAAGCCGTAGCGCGCCAAGCCGGCCGCGATCAGGGCGGTGTCGTGCGGCCACACCGAACCGTTGTGGTAGCTGACGGGGTTGTAGCGCTCCTCACCCGATCCGAGGGTGCGGATGCCCCAACCGGTCCACAGCTCGGGCCCGAACAGGTCGGTGACCAGGCGGTCGGCATGGCTCGTGGGCACGATGCCGGTCCACAGGAGCTGGCCGGCGTCCGAGTTGCGGACCCGCAACGGTCGCTTCTCCCCGTCGAGCGCTAGGGCGTACGTGCCGAGGTCGTCCAACCAGAACGCGTCCTGGAAGCGCTCGCGCAGCACTTGCGCGCGCGCCGTCCAGGCGTTCGCTGCGTCCGCTTCGCCCAGCAGATCGAACCAGGTCGCCGCCGCACGGTACGCCGCGTACGCGTACCCCTGCACCTCCGATACCGCGAGCGAACCGCCCGCAAGGGCCCCGTCGGCGTGGCTCATCGAGTCGGAAGAGTCCTTCCAGCTCTGGACCGCAAGGCCCGAGCCGTCGGTGGCCGGGGCGAACTCCACGAAGCCGTCGCCGTCGCGGTCGCCGAAGTCCACGAGCCAGCGCAGCGCCGCTTCCCACGACGACCGCAGTTCGCGGACCAAGTCGAGGCTTCCGGTGGCCGCGCGGTGCGCCTCGAGGAGGGTCACGAAGAGCGGCGTCGCGTCGACCGTGCCGAAGTACGCCCGATGGGGGACGCGGCCGGTGCGCGACAGCTCGCCGAACCGGATCTCGTGCAAGATCTTGCCAGGCTCTTCGGCCCGGTACGCGTCGACCTTCGTGCCCGGTGCCCCGCCAGGTGGCGAAGCGTGCCGGCCGCCACCTCCGGATGGTGCGGCAGCAAGAGGTGGGCCGTGAGCAGCGCGTCGCGCCCGAACGTGGCTACGAACCACGGGATGCCGGCCGCGGGTACGGGTCCGTCGGGTGTGAACAGAAGCAGTCCCCGCAGGTCGTCGATCGCCCGGTCCAGCACGCCCGGGTTCGGGGCCGCGGGCAGGTCGTCGAACCCGCGGCGCCACGCTTCGTACCCGATCGGGTCGACGGGCGCCGCGTCGAGCGGGTGCTCGACGTCGACCTCGACCCGCAGATGGACGCGCTCGCCCGGCGCCAGCGAGAGCTCCCAGTCGGCACCGTCCGGCCGGGCGGCGGCGAGCGGATCGAAGCGCAGATGGACCGCGCTCGCGACGCCGTCCGACGCCGTGTGTCGGAGCGTGAGCGTCGAACCCGACGCCTCGGCCACGGCCAGCGATCGGTCGACCCGGTTCCAGCCGCGGGCCTCGAACAGGTCGGCGAAGTCGGCCGCCGCGTCGAGTTCGAGGCTCAGGGAGCGCCGCTCGCTCGACGTGTTCTCGATCTCGACCTCGTCGACGAGGCCGCGGGCGTGCGTGCGGAGCGTGCGGCGCAGCGCGACGGTCTGCGAAGGACCTTCGACCTGGGCGTGGTGGGCGTGGACCACGTCGGGACGCGGCGTGGCGACCACGAGCGTCTGCGGATCGGGACCGTCGCCGGGCAACCAGCGCCACGCGTACCGCGAGAGCATGCGCGTGTCGCGGACGTAGAAGCCGTGCTCGCCGGCCAACACCTGCGCGTCGCGATCGCCGACGAAGAAGGCGTAGTGCTCCTTGAGCACCGTGTTGTAGCGGAAATCCATCGGCAACTCCCTGGCGGTCGCGCGCACGGCGACGGGCGGCGCACCGCCGGCGCACGCCATCGGCGGGCGGCATGAATCTACCAAAGTGCGGCGGTCATTCCTTACCGCCGCCGAACGACACCCCCTCGAGGAAGTACCGCTGGAACACCACGAAGAGGACGATCACCGGCACCGCGCTCATGACCGCACCGGCCAGGATCAGGCCCCAGTCGCCGACCGCCCCGTAGGTGTTGCGGAACGACAGCAGGCCGATCGGCAGCGTCTTGACCGTCTCCGGGCTGGTGAGGACGATGAACGGCCAGAAGAAGTCGTTCCACGCACCCTGAAAGGTCAAGATCGTGAGCGCGCCGAGCGCAGGGCGCGCCATCGGCAGCACCACGCTCCAATAGCGGCGCCAGTGGCTGGCGCCGTCGATCATCGCCGCCTCCTCGACCTCGCGCGGGATCGACTCGAAGAACTGCTTCATGATGAAGACCGCGCCGGCGTTGAGGGCGGTCACGAAGACGAGGCCGGTCATGGTGTTCAGCATCCCGTTCGGGTAGCCCCACAGCGCGGAAAGGGCGAAGCCGCCGATGGAGAAAATGCCGTCGCGCAGGACCAGGTAGTTGGAGATGAACAGCACCTGCAGCGGCACCATCTGGGCGAAGAGGACCACTA
>JAGXHO010000275.1 GCA_024636105.1 Trueperaceae bacterium
GGCGGGGTCCACGCGGGTGCGTGCATCCAGGTCGGCGTACCCGTAGCCGCGCGCGAACACGATCTCGCCGTCGCGCACGACGGTGACCACCGCGCCCGGCACGTGGTGGGCCTCGAGCTGGACCGGCATCAGGCCGTCGAAGAACGCGCCGAGGTCCTGTCCGGTGAGCGCCGGCTGGGCAAAGGCCACCCCTGTCGCGAGCGCGAGGGCGCACAGGAGGGCGCCGCCGAGGACGAGAGCGAGGGAGGATCGTGATGAACGTCGGTGCATTCCAGCCTCCGGGAGATACCGCCACGTCGTGGCGGCGTGCGGGTCTCGTCGGATCGTCGCGGCGCCGCCCTAGTGGGCCCGCGCGTCGGACGAAGATCCGACCCTGCCTCCTATCGTACGAGGTCTGGGGCAGGGAGCGTGGCGCCCGTGCCGGCCTGGGGAGTCGTGACGATCGCGGGGTACGGCCCTCGGGCCGTACCCCGCGATCTCCGCGACTCGAAGCGGTGGATCAGGGCGCGCTGGACGCGGTGTTCGCCGCGTCGTCCACGACCTCGAACGCGAAACGGAAGTGAAAACCGCTGGGATGGTCTTGCCAGCTCAACATGGCATGACGGAAGAGGAACGGCGTTTCGTCGATCTCCGAGTAGGCGGTGTTGCGGTAGAAGGACGGATAGATGTCGACGACGTGCCATCCGGGATCGAAGGCCACCTCGAGCGGGAAGTCGACGTCGCCGTTGGTGCTGAAGCCGCAGGCGTAGCCGATGTAGACGTTGTCGACCACGACCGCGAAGATGTTCTCGGTCTGGGTCCAGCCGATCCCCTTGAGGTGGAGCCGCACTTCTTCGCCGAACGTCACCTGCGTCCGTTCGAGGGGGAAGGCGATCGGAAGCACCTTGATCGTCGCGCGCGCGCGCCGCGTACCCGTCCCGTCGTGCGCATCGACGCGATGCTCGCCGCCGTGCGTGTCGGGGAACGCGTACGGCATCGCGAAGGTGCCGTCGTCGGCGACGGTGACGGCGCCGAAGGGGCTGGCGACCGGCTCGAAACCGGATTCGGTCACGCGCGAGCCGACCATGCCGCTCATCTGCAGCTCGAACGTGCTGCCGGGCTCGAAGCCCGCGCCGTGCAGCACCGCTTCGGTCCCGACCGGCGCCGCGACCGGATCGGACCACAACCGCGGTCCGTCGCCTCCGGGCTCGTTGCCGGGCACGCCCGGCAGCGCCTGCTCGCCGAGGGGCGCGGGAAGAACGGGGTCTCCTTCCGTGACCTCGAACGTTTGGGGCGGGACCTCGAGGAAGTCCCACGGCGACGTGTCGAGCGCGAGGTAAGGCTGCCCGAACGGGCTGTCCTCGAGCTGGATCAGGTGGCGGCCGACACGGCCCGTGGCAGGGATCACCGCGCGCGCGGTTCCGCCGGTCGTCACGGCGCTGAGAAAGCCGCTGATCGCATGGTCGTAGGTGAGCTGGTACCAGACCATCGGTTGGCCGGAGTGGAGGCCGGTGACGGTGACCGTGACGTCGGTTCCGATCGGACCGTGGTCGGGTTCGATCGTCAGGTGCGGCACGATCTCGATCCCCACCCGGTTGACGTTCACGCCGTCTTCGCGAACGAGTAGGTTGTGTGGACCCCCGAAGTCTTCGGGCAGAACGAACGTGAACGCGAACGACCCCTCTGGATCGGTCACGGCCGTGGCCAGCGGCTCCTCCGCATCGCTACGCGTGAGGCCCCGGAAGGTGCCGTCGTAGGCCCCGTCGACCATGCCGAGGTCCCACTCGAGGTCGTAGCTGACCCAGACGAGCTCGAGCTCCGCATCGGCCGGAAACCCGGTCCCACGGACGGTGACGGACTCGCCGACGGTGGCGGCGGCCGGAGTGGCTTCGACGGCTCCGACGAAGCCTCGAGGAAAGTCGCCCTGTGCTCGCACCGTGCCGAGCACGAGGAGCGAGACGATGGCGGAGAGGCGGAGAAGACGAATCGTCATGGCGTCACCTCGAATGTCGAACACGACGCCATGGTCCCCGGCAGCCGCGTTCCGAGACGTGAGCGAGGCGCCGCGGGGGCGCCTCGCCAGGGGGGCGGTGGACTACTGGGCCGCGATGATCGTCAGCGTCGACGAATCGATCATGACGGGGATCAGCTCGCCGGTGCGACCGTCGGCCGCGGTGGCGACCACGGTGTAGTCGAGCACGCCCGTCGGGTAGTCGGCGGGGACCACCCACGACGCCGTCCAGTACGCGTCCGTCGATTCGTCCGGCGGATGGTCGCCGTAGGTCATCTCGAACGACTGGCCGTCGGCCAGTCGGAGCTCGACGCCTTCGAGCTCGGCGTCGTCCATCTCGACGCCGGTCGCAGGATCGATCACCTTGTTGCGAAAGACGACCATCTGCTCGTGCGCGAAGCGGTTGTTGAGCGTGCACGATTGGCCTTCGGGCGGGTTCTCATGTCCGTACACCATGTCGCCGAAGACGATCAACGGGGCCTCCTGGGCTGCGGCCGTGCCGAGCACGGCAGCGGCCGCCAGCAGGGCGATCAGGACGGGGGCTAGGGCAAGTCTGCGCATTCGATCTCTCCTTGTCGCTTGGCGGGACGGGTGTCCCGCGCAGGTACGAACGGTCTAGCGGTGCGAGCGTCGGAAACCTACGTCCGAGGGTGCAGCCTCCCCTCCTTTCCGAACCTTCGGATCGACCGTAGGGTCACGATCAGCACCACGACCAACAGAAGCCAGACGAGCGCGACGCCAGAGAGGATCGAAATCTCGATCGGGCGTCGCACGCTGGCCAGGGGAGGCGGAATCGGTTCCGGCATCGGCGAGGTCTCGCGCACCATCTCGGCCTCGAGCGCAGCCGTCGCGAGCGTGGATCCGGTGTCGTCGAGCAGGCGCGCCTCGAAGCGGGCCGTGCCCGTGTAGAGCGGCTCGAGCACCTCGTCGGCCCCGCCGACGGCGTCGCTGGTATCCGTACCCAGCAGCACAGGGTGCATGCCGTTGATGCGTTTGCCGCCGTTCGGGAAGAAGTCCGGGAGCAGATAGAACGCCACCTCGTGCCGGGTGATCGGCGCGCCCGCGTCGTCGACCGCCGTGGCGACGAGCAGCGGCCGGTCCCTGCGGTCACGGGCGAGCTCGAGCGTGAGCTGCGGCTCGGCGAGGACGCCACTCAGCGACCACAACGCCGCAAGAACGCCGACGACGAGGATCCACGACCTGCGGCCTGCTCCTCGCCGACTCACGACGCACCCTCCGCGAGCGGTGCATCGCCGACGGGGGCGGGCTGCTGGTGCGGCGCCTCGATCATCTCGGCGATGGGCAGAACCGGGACGAACCGGAACAGCACCATCAGGCCCCACGGAACCGCGGCGACGGCGGCGCCGGTCAGCATGAGCTCGACCCAACTCGGCGAGTAGACGCTCATCCCCTCGCCGATCAACGGCAGCTCCATGGCGGGAATGACGATCAAGACGCGCTTGACCCACATTCCGACGATCACCAACGCCGCCGCCGTGGTGATGCCGGCCACGTTGCGCGTGGGCGGCAAGGCGACGAGCAGGATCGGGACGAGAAGGCCGAACAGAAGCCAGAGCCAGAACCAGGTGGCGTAGCGCCCCACGAGGTAGGTAGCGACCATCGCCATGCCTTCCTCGGTGGCCGTGTAGCCCTCGGTGAGGTACTCCGCGAAGGTCATGTAGGCGTAGATCAGGCCCAGCGTCAGCATGATCAAGCCGAGGTTGCGGATCTGCCGAGGGTCGATGTAGGCCTCCAGGCCGTAGGCGCTACGGTAGACGGAGGTGGCGACGATAACCAGCGCCACGCCGGAGAACAGTGCAGCGATCACGAAGTAGGGCGCGAAGATGGTGCTGTGCCACCCGTGCCGGCTGGTGACCGAGAACGCCCAGGCGAGCACCGAGTGCACGTAGACCGCGATCGGGATGATCAGGATCGACACGATCGTCAACGCGCGCCCGAGGACCCGGTGCTGCTCGGGGGCGCCGTTCCAACCTGCGGAGAGCCAACGCGTGAAGCGCCGACGCGCGTTCCCTGCACGGAAACCGGCCCAGTGCGTCAGCTCGCCCATGTCCGCGACGACCGGGAGAAGGAAGAACACCACGGTGGCGAGCAGGTACGTGAGGATCGCGAAGGTGTCCCAGATCATCGGGGACGAGCCCCGTGGATCGACGAACATCCGCCAGATGCGCTCGGGGTGGCCGAGGTGGATGATCGGGAAGAGAGCGCCCACCACCAGGGCGACCAGCGCGGTCGCTTCGGCGATCCGGGTGATCGACATCCGCCATGGGGCGCCGACCAGGCGGAGAATCGCGGACACCAGCGCGCCGCCGTAGCTGAGCCCGATGAAGGTCACCAGGTCGACGGTGTAGTAGCCCCAGGTGACGCTGTTGGTGAGTCCGGTGACCTCGAGGCCGTTCACGAGCTGGTAGACCCAGGTCGCCGCACCCGCGAGCAGCACGGCGCTCAGCGCCGCGAACAGGATCCTGTAGCCGGGACGGGCGTCGTGCATCGGGCGCACGGCGGCCTCCCGAAGCCTATCCGCCTCGGCACCGAGCGACGCGGCGGCCGGTCCATGCGTGTCGTTCATGTGGGACGCTCCCTTCCGGTTCCGAGCTCAGTAGTAGGTGATGTTCTGCGCATGGCCGGAGATGTAGTAGGCACTCGGTTGCGTGTTGAGCTCCTCCTTGAAGCGCCAGGCGTCGTTGTCGCGCAGCAGCGAGGACAGTTGCCGGGTCTCGCGACCGTTGGTCGCCAGGTCCGTCTCCCAGTCGCCGATGTAGATCGCGCCCATCGTGCACGCGTCCACGCAGGCGGGCAGCTGGCCATCCTTGAGGAGGTGGGCGCACAGGGCGCACTTGCCGACCGTGCCGCGCTCCTGGTAGCCGGGGAACTCCGGACCCTCGGGCCAGGGGACGGCGCTCGGGTCTTCGGGCTGGGACGCCTCGAAGTTGAAATAGCGGCTGTCGTACGGGCAGGCGGCGATGCAGGCACGGCATCCGATGCACCGATCCTGATCGATGAGCACCAGTCCTTCGTCGTTGTAGAAGGTGGCGCCCGTCGGGCACACGCGGTGGCAGGGCGCGTTCTGGCACATCATGCAGGCGACCGGCATGAAGTACTTTTGCCCCGCTGCCGTGTGCCGCTCGTACACCTTGATGTACTCGAGGTCTTCGTCGAGAGAATGCATATCCTGGCAGGCCTTGGTGCAACGCTTGCAACCGTCGCAGTTGCGCAGATCGAACACCATCACCCAGCGGTGGCCGGTGATCGGCGGGCGGAGCTCTCCGGCCGCCTCGGCGTTGAAGCGCACGATCTGCGACAGCCCGACAGCGCCCGTCAACGCCCCGAGGAGCGTCTTGCTGGCGCGCTCCAGGAACTCGCGCCGTTCGACCGCCTCACCTCCGTCGCCGTCACCGGCATGCTCTGCGAGAACGGGACTCCAAGTCGGTTGCTTCATGGCGTTCCTCCCCCTTCGAGTCGCTCGTGAAATTCCTTGCAGGCTCATCCGGATTCGATGCGCCACCGTACGAGCCCACCCCAGGTGGGCCAAGGGACGCTTGTCCCCGACCTCGCAACGTCGGTCCACGCGCGTCCCGCAGCCGAGGCTCTCGTCGTCGCGAGCCGTTGCATGACTTTTCGGTTCATGCGGCGCTTCCGTTCTGGCCGCCGCGGCTTGACGGACGACGAGCGCCTCCTGGGCACCCTGATCACCGCGGCCGGAGGGTGGCGCCTTCCGGCCTCGAACCCGTGAAGGATCGTCGATCTAGCGGATCGCTTCCACCCGTTCCTCCAGGATGCGCACCGTCGAGCCCTCGTCCTGGTAGCTGCCATAGTCGCTGCCACCGACGGGCTGGGCGACCGAGGTCACGGTGCGCGGGAATCCGAGCTCGGTGTCGACGGAGGAGGCTCCCGAGCGGTAGGTGACCCCACCGGTCGCGAGGTTGATCGTGACCAGGCTCTGGGCGTCGTACGCC
>JAGXHO010000276.1 GCA_024636105.1 Trueperaceae bacterium
AGCCCGGGCAAGGTGGCGGTGAGGGCGCCGTCGATCGACAGCGGTTGGTTGACGTCCACGACCGAGAACAGCGTCAACGAGACGCTCGTCGGGACCTCCTGGAGGTCGGCGATCGGCAGGTCGAGCCACGGGATCGCGTAGCGCACGCTGCCGCCGACGAGCAGCCCCAGGTTGCTCGTCAGCACCTGGACCTCGGCCGAGAGGGCGTGGGCGAGGCCGAACAGGTTGGACTCGGAGTACGCGACGCTCGCCGAGAACCCGGTCTCGGTGCTGTACTGCGCGCCCGGCTGGAGCAGACCGGTCGAGTTCGCGCGGACGATCACCTCGACCGTGACCGCGCCCGGGGTATCGGTCGGCACGAGCAGGCGGTTCACGGGCGTCACGACGCCGAGCCGGGCCAGCGACCGGAGGCCGTCGTCGATGCGGCGCAGGTCGACCAGCTCGCCCACGGGCGGCAGGTAGCGGGTGATCACGCGCTCGACGGTGCGCCCGGGCTCGCCGTCGTAGACGATCTCGTAGCCCGCGATCGTCAGCTCCGTGATGCGTTGGACGTACGTGCCATCGAGGTAGTTGTAGGAGGGCGCGGACTCGATGACGACCCCGATCGCCTCGTAGGCGGCGCGGATGCTGCGGAAGTCCTCGTCGGCGAGCGCCGACGTGAAGGTGTCGCCCTCGCGCAGCACGAACGCCGCTGCGAGCTCCTCGTCGGAGAGGCGCGTGTTCCCCTCGATGACGAGGTCGCGCACCGGCCCCGCCGTATCGGGCGCACCGACCACGAAGCGGACGCGCACCGCGCCGGACGCCGTGGCCAGGGTCTCGATCCGGACGTCGGAGGAGCGCCCCTCGGCGAGGCGGCGGACGTCCTCCAGGAGCACGTCGTAGTTGAACAGATCGCCCACCTTCAACGACAGGTCGGACGGATCCACCCCGACCGCGACCGTATCGAACGCCGCGATCCGGAGTTCGCGGAAGCGCACCGTGAGGACGCCGTTGACGAGCGTCGAGCGATCGAGGTCGACGCCGCTCTGGCGGAAGCCCGCGGCGGCGTAGCGGAGCGCGACCGCGTCCACCGCCTCGCGGTAGTCGGCGAAGTCGAAGGCGTCCTGCGACGCGACGCGGTCGAAGGTCCGACCGAGCGCCACCTCGTCGAGGACCGCGGAATCGTCGAAGACGACGCTTCGGAGCGAGGCCGATTCGTCGATCGTGTAGACGACGCGCACGGGGGTGCGACCGGCCGCATCGGTGCCGGCGCTCGCGTCCGGAACGAGATCGAGGCGCACGCCCACGTCGAACGGCACCCCGACCGAGCGGTGGATCGCCTGCAGCGTCGCGCTCGCCTCGTCGGCGCGCAACACGTTCAGGATGCGCCCCGGATCGAGGAGGTGCTCGGCGACGATCGCGTCGCGCAGCTGAGGACCGTCCAGCAGGGTCCCGCCGACCACCTCGACCTCGGCGATCTGCGGGTTCTCGCGAACCCGGACGACGAGCACCGGCCCGGCGCCGCGGTCTTCGAGCGCCACCGAGACCTCGGCGAAGGTCCCCAGGGCGTAGACCCGGTTCCGTTCCGCCTCGAGGTCGACGCGCTCGGCTGCCGTGCCGCGACGAGCCGCGACGACCGTCCGGACGATGTCGGCGAACGCGGTGGTGCCGTCGACCCGCACCTCGATGAGCGGGCCGCGCACGGCAGGGGTGGATGCTTGCGCAGACACCGTGCCGCCGCACAGGACGACCACGGCGATGAGAAGAAGGGAACGCATGGAGCCGAGTCTACCCGCGCGCACCGTGAGAAGCCCGCCCAAGTGCGGCCCGGCGCGACGCGCTTCCACCCGACCCGGCCGCTGCGGTGCTTGCTACGATGCCGGCATGACGTCCACAGCTGCCATCGATCCCACTCGGTCGCCCACCGGCCCCGGCGCCCACGTCGGCCCGGAGGCCGTGCGCTGGGCGCGTGCCGCCGCGGCGGCGCTGCGCGCTGCGCCGGGCCTCGACCCCGAGCTCGAGCGCCATGGTGCCGACGTGGCGCTCGTGCTCGGAAGCGGCCTCGGACCGCTCGCCGACGCGATCGAGGGGGCCGTCGCGGTGCCGTACGGCGACGTTCCCGGCATGCCGGCCTCGACGGCCCCCGGCCACGCCGGACGCTTCGTGCTCGGGCACCTCGACGGGCGTCGCGTCGTCGCCATGCAAGGGCGTCTCCATGCCTACGAGGGCTACAGCGCGGCGACGTGCGCGTACCCGGTCCGCGTCATGCACGCGCTCGGCGCCGGGAGCCTGGTGGTCTCGAACGCCTGCGGTGGCCTCGACCCTCACTGGGACGCCGGCGACCTCATGCTGCAGCTCGATTTCGTCAACCACACCTTCGACCACGCCCTCACCGGGCCGGCCGACGGCATCGGGCCACGCTTCCCCGTGACCTTCGACGCCTACGACACGGCATACCTCGAGGTCGCGCGCCGCGCCGCGCGCCGGCTCGACCTGACCCTGCGCGAAGGCGTCTACCTCGCCATCGCGGGCCCGGCGTACGCCACCCGGGCGGAGCTGCGGATGTTCCGCGCTTGGGGTGCGGACGCCATCGGCATGTCGACGGTCCACGAGGTCACCGTGGCCCGCTCGCTCGGCATGCGCGTCCTCGGCTTGTCCACCGTCACCGACCGCGCCGTACCCGACGGGGCGGAGCACGCCACCGGCGACGAAGTCCTCGCCATGGCGGCGCAGGTCGGCGGCCGCTTCCAGGCGCTCGTCCGCGCCGTCCTCCCCGAGCTCTAGCCGGTGTTGGCCGACGTCCGCCGCCGCATCGAGAGCGCATGCTCGGCCGCCGGTCGCGACCCGTCCACCGTGACCCTCGTCGCGGTCACCAAGGGGCACGGGCCGGAGGAGGTCCGCCGTGCGCTCCTCGACCGCGGCCACCGCGACCTCGGCGAGAACCGGGTGCAGGAGTGGCAGGGCAAGGCCGAGGAGCTCGGTCCCGACGTCGCCTGGCACCTCGTCGGCCACCTACAGACGAACAAGGTGCGCTTCTGCACCCCCTTCGCGTTGATCCACTCGGTCGACTCGGAACGGCTCGCCGATGCCCTCGAGGCCGAGGGCGCGCGGCGGGGCCACGTCTTCCCGATCCTGCTGCAGGTCAACGTCGCCGGCGAGGCGCAGAAGTTCGGCGCCGCCCCGGCGGACGTCGCCGAGCTCTGCCGCCACCTGACGACGCTCGCCCACGTGCGTCTGGAGGGGTTGATGACGATCGCACCCTACGCCGACGACCCCGAGCGCGCCCGTCCGATGTTCCGGGCGCTGCGCGACCTCGCCGACCGACACGCCTTCGGTCGCACGTCGATGGGCATGAGCGGCGACCTCGAGGTCGCCATCGAGGAAGGGGCCGCGTGGGTGCGGGTCGGGCGCGCGGCGTTCGAGCCGGCCGGCGTGCCGCCGGAGGAGCCTGCATGGACCTGACCCCGCTCGACATCGAGCACGCCACGTTCGAGAGCGCCGCGGTCGGGTACCGCAAGGGGAGCGTGCGCGCCTTCCTCGAGCGCGTCGCCCGTGGTCAAGAGGCGCTCCTGCGCGAGAACCGCGCCCTGCGCGACGACCTCGACGAACGGGCCGCCGAGATCGACGACCTGCGCGAGGCCGAAGCCGAGCTCAAGCGCGCCGTGATCGCCGCGGAGCGGATCGGCACCGAGATGAAGGACCTCGCACGCCGCGAGGCGGAGCTCATCAAAGCGAGCGCGCGCGAAGACGCGCAGGCGGCGATCCGTCAGGCGCGCGACGAGGTCCGGGCGGCGGAATCCGAGTTGGCGCGCCTGGAGCGAAGCCAGGCGCTGGTGCGCGAGCAGCTCCGGGGGCAGTTGACGGCGTTCCTCCGCGCCCTCGACACGCTGCCGAGCGAACGCCGGGCACCACCGGTCGCCGCGATCGGCGACGAGGACCTCCCAGGCTCCAACGGCTGAACGGCGCGCCTCAGTCGCGGGTCGGCAACGACGCCAAGGCGGCCTCGAGCGTCGTCCAGGGGAGCGCGGCGCACTTCACGCGGGCCGGCAGCCGCCGGACCCCCTCGAGGATCCCCACCTCGCCGAGGTCGGCGTGAACGCCCTCACCGTGGACCATCGCCTTCACGTGACCCACGAGGGCGGACGCCTCGTCGCGGGTGCGCCCTTCGATGGCCTTGGCCATCAGCGCGGCCGACGCTTGCGAGATCGCGCACCCCTGACCGTCGAAGCGGGCGGCAACGATGCGGTCCCCGTCGACCCTCACGGTCAACCGCAGCTCGTCGCCGCAGGACGGGTTGATCCCCTCCTGGTCCGCGTCGGCCGGGTCGAGCACGCCGCGGTGGCGGGTGCTGCGCGACTGCTCGAGGATCGCCGTCTGGTAGAGCTGCGACAGCGCGCTCACGCGACCGGCTCCGACGCGCCCGCGAAGAAGTCGCGCACGCCGGCGACCGCGGCCACGAACGCGTCGACCTCGGCCCGGGTGGTGTAGAGCCAGAAGCTCGCGCGGGCCGTCGAGGCCACGCCGAGCGCCTTCATCAGCGGCTGGGCGCAGTGGTGGCCCGCGCGAACCGCGATGCCCTCGGCGTCCAAGAAGCTGGCGACGTCGTGCGGGTGGACGCCCACGACGTTGAACGGCACGATGCCGCCGCGGTCAGGCCCGCGCGGCCCATAGGTCTCGACGCCATCCAGCGCGTCCAAGCCCGCGAGCGCGCGGGCGAGGAGCTCGCGGTCGTGGTCCCAGATGGCGTCGAGCCCCACGCCGTCGAGGTAGTCGAGCGCCGCGGCGAGCCCGATCGCCTCCGCGATCGCGGGCGTACCCGCTTCGAAGCGCATGGGGATGCCGGCGTACGTGCTGCCGTCGACCTCCACCTTGCGGATCATCTCGCCGCCGCCGAGGAACGGCGGCAGCGTCTCGAGCACGTTGGGGCGCATCCAGAGCGCCCCGATCCCGGTCGGGCCGCCCACCTTGTGGCCGGAGAACGCGTACGCGTCGACCCCCGCCGAGGCGACGTCGATCGCGACGTGCGGCGCCGCTTGCGCACCGTCGACGACGAAGAGCGCGCCGACCGCGTGGGCGGCGTCGGCGATGCGGCGCAGTGGTTGGACGTACCCGAGGACGTTCGACACGTGGAAGGTCGCCACGATCTTGGTGCGCGGCCCGATCGCGGCCTCGAGGGCGTCGAGGTCGACGCGGCCATCGGCGCCGAGGCCGACGCCCTTCACGACCACGCCTCGCTCCTGCGCCAGCAGGTGCCACGGCACCAGGTTGGCGTGGTGCTCGGCGACGGTGACGAGCACCTCGTCGCCGGGCTGCAACCGGCTGCGACCGTACGCGTGGGCGACGAGGTTGAGGGCCTCGGTGGCATTGCGCGTGAAGACGACGCCGCGCGGGTCGGGCGCCCCGAGGAAGCGTGCGACGCGCCCGCGGGCGGCCTCGTACCGGTCGGTCGCCTCGGCCGACAGCGTGTGGGCGCCCCGATGGACGTTCGCGTGGTGGTGGCGTCGGTAGTCGTCGACGGCCGCCATGACCGCTTCGGGCATCTGGCCGGAAGCGGCGCTGTCGAGGTACACGAGCGGGTGGTCGTTCACGCGCCGCTCGAGGATCGGGAAGTCGCGACGGAGTACGGCGATTCGGTCCTCGTCCAGCGCGACGCCGCGGACGGCGGTCGGGGCGCGGTGCGGTGCGTTCGGGTCGGCGTCCATACCGCACGCTAGCACGTCATCGGAACCGTTCCGAGTTCGGTGGACGCCGGGTACCGGGTCCCTCACGTACACTCGTCGCGTGCGCGTCCGCGCCCTCAGGCAGCTCCACTTCCGCAACCTGACGACGCCCCGGCTCGAGTTCGAGCGCGGCGTGACGGCCGTCGTGGGTCCGAACGCGGCCGGCAAGTCGAACGTGATCGACGCGCTCTACCTCGCGTGCACCGGCGCCATGCCCGGCGGGACCATCGCCGAGGCGCTGCGCTTCGGGACCGATGCCGGGTTCGTGCGCGGCGAGTTGACCGCGGGCGATGGCGACCACGAGGTCGACGTCGGCCTTGCGCCCGGGCGCAAGGCGATCCGCCTGGACGGCCAGGCGGTGCGCGCCGCCGACGTCGCGCGCCTCGGCGGCGCGGTCAAGATCGCACCGGAGGACGCCGACCTCGTCCACGGGCCCCCGTCCGGACGGCGCGCGTACCTCGACGACCTGCTCGGCCGCCTGTCGCTTCGGTTCGCGCTCGTGGTGCGCGAGTATCATCGCATCGTGGAGCAGCGCAACGCACTTCTCAAGCGGCCCGAGGCGCGATCCACCCTCGCCGCTTGGGACGACCGCTTCCTCGAGCTCGCCGGCGAGGTCGAGGGGGTGCGCGCGCGAGCGGTCGCGCGCATCGCGCCGCTCGCGGCCGAGGCGTACGCGGCGATCGCCGTGGACGGGAAGCGCCTCGACGTCGCGCTGCGGCGCGCGGCCGGCGACGCCGCGCTGCCCGAGGCGCTCGAACGGGCGCGGCCGGAGGAGCTCGCGCGCGGGGTGACATCGATCGGACCGCACCGCGACGACGTCGACCTGGCGCTCGACGGGCGCTCCGTGCAGGCGTACGGGTCGCGGGGCGAAGCGCGCACGGCGTCGCTCGCGCTGCGCGTCGCCGAGTTCGCGCTGCTCGAAGAGCGCCACGGCACGCCGCCGGTGCTGCTGATCGACGACGTCTCGGCCGAGCTCGACGCCGGGCGTCGGGGCTACCTCGTGGCGCTCGCGCAACGGACGCCGCAAGCGATCGTCACGGGCACCGACGTACCCCCCGGCGCCGAGCGGGTCTGGCGCATCGACCGCGGGCGGCTGGATCCGAGCGATGGCTGAGCGCCACGTGCGCGACCTCCTGGGCGAAGCGCTGCGGCGCGGTGGATGGGTGCGCTCGATGCGCCGCGCCGATGCGGTGCTGCGTTGGCCCGAGGTGGTGGGGCGCGACGTCGCTCGCTTCGCGCGCGCCGTCGCGCTCCAGAGCGGCACCCTGGTCGTCGAGGTGACCGACGCCGAGACCGCGATGCACCTCGGCCTCCAGCGCCAACGCATCCTCGATGCCTACCGCACGCGCTTCGGCGATGCCGACGTGCGCGACCTGCGGTTCCGCGTGAACAGCGCGCCCGCGGCTACCGCGCCGGACGCGCTACCCAAGCCCCCGGTGCAGCTCGACCCGGACGAGGTGGCCCACCTCACGGCCGGGTTCGGCAGGCTCCCCGAGGGGCTCGTGGCGCCGGCCGAGGATGCCGGGCGCGCGCTCGCGACGGGGCGCGCCCGGCGGCGCGCCGCCGGCTGGCGTCCCTGCCCCATCTGCGGGTCGTTGGCCGACCCCACGGAGCGCACCGATGCGCCACCGCCGTTCGCGGCGCTCGTGCCCGATGCCGGCCCGCGGCTCTGCGCCGCGTGCGCGCGCCACGCCGCTTCGCCCAAGGTGCAGGGC
>JAGXHO010000277.1 GCA_024636105.1 Trueperaceae bacterium
ACCTCGCCGAGCGCGGGGTCGGCGCGCTCGGCCCGCAGGACCCCGGCATCGCGACCGGTCAGCGCCACCGCGTCGCCCAGCTCGGAGGCGAGCCGCTTTCCGAGCAGGGTGAGCGCGCGCTCCACCGGACCGATCGCGTCGAGCGTCGTCACCCGCAGGCCGCGTTCGAAGCGGCTCTCGACGCCGGCTGCGGCCAGTTCCGCTTCGATGTACGGGCCGCCGCCGTGGACCAGCACCGGGCGCCCGTCGGCAGCGCGCACGCTGCGCACGTCGGCGAGGAGTTGAGCGCGGTCCTGCGCGTCGGTCATTGCGTTGCCACCGTACTTGATCACCCACATGGGGCCAGCCTACCGCCCTGGGAACGCGCCGACGCGAGCAGCGCGTCGTGGTACGAAACCCGCCATGGACCGATTGGCCTTCGGAACCGACGGCTGGCGCGCGCTGATCGGCGAGGGGTTCACCCACGCGAACCTCGGTCGCGCGGCCCAGGCCTACGCCGAGCATCTGCTCGATCGCGGCGGCGGCCTCGTGCTCGTCGCGCACGACACCCGCTTCGCCGGCGCGCGCTTCGCTCGGGTGGCGGCCGACGCGCTCGTCGCCAACGGCCTCGAGGTGGCGTTGCACGACGGTCCGCTTCCGACGCCGGTCCTGTCGTTCGCCGTGCGGCACCTGGGCGCGGTCGGGGGCGTGATGCTCACCGCCTCGCACAACCCGCCCGAATGGCAGGGGTTCAAGCTCAAGGGCGCCTACGGAGGCACCGCGCTCGACCCCGTCTACCGAGACGTGGAGCGGCGCGCCGGGCTGATCGCCGAGGGCGCCGTACGCCGGAGCGCGCGGCCGCCGACGTTCGCGCCGTTCGACGTTCGCGAGGCGTACTACGCCCACGTGGCGACGCTCGTGGACGTAGCACGCCTGCGGGCAGGAACGGGGCGCATCGTCCACGACGCCATGGGGGGCTCCGGAGGCGGCTGGATCGCCGGGTTCGCTCGCTGGGCCGGTATGGGGACCGAGGTCGAGGAGCTGCGGGCGACGCCCGACCCGACGTTCGACGGCGTCCACCCCGAACCGCTCCCAGCGCACCTCGCGCGCACCCGCGCGCTGCTTGCGGCGAACCCCGGAGCGCGCTTCGCCGCCGTGACCGACGGCGACGGCGACCGGCTCGCGGCCGTGTTGCCGGACGGGCGCTTCTTCGACCCCCACCAGGTGTTCGCGATCCTGCTCGACCTGCTCGACCGCCGCGGTGGGCCCGGCGCGGTCGTCAAGACCTTCACCGTCTCGCGGCTGATCGAGCGCCTCGCGGCGGCGCGCGGCCGCGAGGTGGTCGAGACGGCGGTCGGGTTCAAGTACCTCGTGGAGCCCCTGCGGCGCGGTGAGGCGCTGATCGCCGGTGAGGAGTCCGGTGGGATCGGCGTCGCGGGCCACGTGCCCGAGCGCGACGGAATCGTGAACACGTTGCTGCTCCTCGAGGCGGAGCTCGTGGCCGGCGAACCGCTCGCCGAGCGTTTCGCTGCGCTCGAGCGCGAGGGCGGGTGGCGGCACGCCTACGACCGCCTCGACCTGCGGCTGCAGGGCGATGGGCTGCCACAGCGCGTGGCCGAGGCGCTCGCCGTCGACCCGGAGGCCTTCGCCGGCGGCGCGGTGGTCGGCGTCGAGCGGCTCGACGGCGTGAAGCTCAACCTCGAGGGCGATCGGTGGATCTTGTTCCGCGCGAGCGGGACCGAGCCGGTGCTGCGCGTCTACGCCGAGGGGCCCGACGACGAGGCGGTGGCTGCGCTGCTCGCTGCGGCCACCGCCTTCGTCGACGGGCTCGCCGTTCAGAGCTCCAAGTAGCCCTTCGGGGCGTGCGAGAGCACCTCGTAGCCGGACTCGGTGATGAGGACCAGGTCCTCGATGCGCAGGCCGCCCACGTCCGGCTCGTACACGCCAGGCTCGATCGTGACGATCATGCCGGGCGCCAGCACGTCCTTCGATCGAACGCTCAGCGAGGGGCCCTCGTGGATCTCGAGGCCGGTCCCGTGGCCCAGCGAGTGGACGAAGCGATCGGCGAGGCCCGCCGCCGCCAACCGGTCGCGCGCGACCGCGTCGGCGTCGACCCCCGACAAGCCCGGCCGGAGCGCGGCGATGGCCGCCTCCTGAGCCTCGAGGACGGCGTCGAACCAGGAGCGCAGCGGGTCGGCCACCGGTCCGAGCGCCACCGCTCGGGTCATGTCGGCGTGGTAGCCGTCGACGACCGCACCGAAGTCGAGCGTGACGAGGTCGCCGCGCTCGAGCACCCGTGCGCTCGCGACGCCGTGCGGCATCGCGCTGCGGGGCCCGCCGGCGACGATCGCATCGAACGCCATGCGGTCGCCCCCCTCCTCGCGCACGAAGCGCTCGAGAGCGAGCGCCACGTCCACCTCGCGGACGCCGGGGCGCAGCGCCCCCTCGAGCACGAAGGCGAAGGCCGCGTCGGTGAGCCGAGCGGCTTCGCGCAGGCGCGCCACCTCGCGCGCGGTCTTCACGATGCGGAGCGGCCGGGTGAGGCCGACGGCCGCGATCGGCACGCCCTTGCCTTTGCCTTCCAAGGTCCGGGCCGCCTGCCAGGTCAGGTGGTCGGCCTGCACCACCGGCGCGCTCCCGGCCAAGACGTCGATCGCGACCTCGAGCCAGGTATGCCCCGCGATCATGCGGACCTCGAGGGCGCTCTCTTGGGCCGCCTGGACCGTGTAGCGACCGTCGGTGATCAGGACCGCGGCGTCGCGCGTGACGACGACCTTGCCGTCCTCGGGCGTGGTGAACCCGGACGCCCAGCGGACGTCGGCGGGCGCGGACAAGAGCACCGCGTCGCTGCCGAACTCCAGAGCGCGCGCGCGCAGCGCTTCGAGGCGCTCCGCGATCTCCGGCGAATCGCTCACGCGATCGCGGCCTGGGCGATGGCGAGGAGCGAGGCGCGATCGAGGCTGGCGCCGCCCACCAGGCCCCCGTCCACGTCGGGCATGGCGAGGAGTTCGGCTGCGTTGCCGGGCTTCATGCTGCCGCCGTAGAGCACGCGAACACCGTCCCCGACGTCGCCGAACAGCTCGCGCAGCACCCCGCGGACGACGCCCGACATCGTCTGCGCGTCGTCGGCCGTGGCCGTGCGGCCCGTGCCTATGGCCCAGACGGGCTCGTACGCGACGACCAGGTCGTTCGCGGCGGCGACGGGCAGGTCGGCGAGTGAGCCGCGCAGCTGCGCGACGACCACGTCTTCGTGGCGGCCCGCAGCGCGCTCCGACTCGACTTCACCGACGCAGACGACCGGGACGAGGCCGGCGCCGATGACGGCGGCGGCTTTCGCGCGCACGATCGCGTCGGACTCGCCGTGGTCGGCGCGGCGTTCCGAGTGGCCCACGACGACGAGGTGCGTGCCGACGTCCGCGAGCATCGCGGCCGAGACCTCGCCCGTGTGGGCGCCGTCGGGGTGGGCGGAGACGTCCTGCGCGCCGAGCGCGACGGCGGTGCCGCGCAGCACCGGCGCCAGCAGCGCGAGGTGGGTGAACGGCACGTGGAGGGCGAGCTCGATGCCGGGGACCGGGTTCGCGGCGAGGTCCTCGAGGAAGGCGCGGGCCCAGGTCACGGCTTGGGACGGCGTGGTGTGGAGCTTCCAGTTTCCGGCGATCAAGGGGGTGCGCATGCCGTCAGGGTACCGCGGGCACGCAGGAGCCCGCGGTACCGGACGGGCGGTACCGCGGGCGGGTTCGGTCTCGGGATCGGGGCGAACTCAGGCTTGCGCGGCGGCAGCCGCTGCCTTGCCGCGGCGGGTGCCGCGCTTGCCGGTCGGCGCCTTGTTGCGCTCGAGCGCGGCGAGGCCGCCGACGAGCGCGATCTCGAGCACTTGGTCGAGGTCCTCGACCTCGTGCAGCGACAGCGACTTCTTCATCGGCGCCGCGATGTCCTTCATGTCGGCCTGGTTCTTGGCCGGGTAGATCACGTGCTTGATCCCGGCGCGCTTTGCGCCGAGGATCTTCTCGCGCAGCCCGCCGATCGGCAGGACCCGCCCGCGCAGCGTGACCTCTCCGGTCATCGCCACGTCGCGGCGCACCGGCACGCCGGTCAACGCGCTGATCAGCGAGGTCGCGAGCGCGATTCCGGCGCTCGGTCCCTCCTTGGGCGTACCGCCCGAGGGGACGTGGATGTGGATCTCCGACTCGTCGAGCGCCTCGTGCGGGATCCCGAAGCGGTCGGCGTTCGCCTTGGCGTACGTCAGCGCCGCGCGCGCGGACTCCTTCATCACGTCGCCGAGCTGGCCGGTGAGGACGAAGCCGGAGTTGCCCTTCGTCACGCTCGTCTCGACGAACAGGATGTCGCCGCCGACCGGCGTGTAGTACATGCCGGTGGCCACGCCCACCAGGTCCTCCTCGTTCTCGGACTCCGGGGTGAAGCGTTCGGCGCCGAGGTACCCCTCGAGCGAGCGCTCGGTGAGGCGCACGCGCTTGGCGTCGCCGTCGGCGATCTTGCGCGCGGCCTTGCGCACGAGCGTGCCGACCGTGCGCTCGAGTTGGCGCACGCCGGCCTCGCGCGTGTAGGCGCTGATCACGCGCGACAGGGCGCCGTCCGTGATCGTGAACTGGTTCGCCTTGAGGCCGTTCTCGGGGAGCTGCCGGGGGAGCAGGTAGCGCTTGGCGATCTCCTGCTTCTCGAGCTCGACGTAACTGGAGAACTCGATGGGCTCCATGCGGTCGTAGAGCGCATCGGGGATCTGCTGCGCGTAGTTCGCGGTGGCGACGAACAGCACCTCGGAGAGGTCGAACGGGACGCCCAGGTAGTGGTCGACGAAGGCGTTGTTCTGCGCCGGGTCGAGCACCTCGAGGAGCGCCGACGAGGGATCGCCTTGGTACGAGACGCCGAGCTTGTCGACCTCGTCGAGCAGGAAGACCGGGTTCTTGGTACCCGCCTGGCGGATGCCCTGGATGATGCGTCCGGGCATCGATCCGATGTAGGTGCGGCGGTGGCCGCGGATGTCGGACTCGTCGCGCGCGCCGCCGAGGCTGATGCGGACGTATTCGCGCCCCAGCGCCTTGGCGATCGACTTGGCGATCGAGGTCTTGCCCACGCCGGGGGGACCGACGAAGAGCAGGATGGGGCCTTTGCGCACCTCGCCCGCGTCGATCTCGCCCTTGGCGGCGCGCTCGCTCTTGAGCTTGCGCACCGACAGGTATTCGAGCACCCGGTCCTTGACCTTCTCGAGGCCGTAGTGATCTTCCTCGAGGACGGCCTCGGCCGCGTCGACGTCGAGCCGGTCCTCGCTGCGCACGTTCCACGGAAGCTCGGTGAGGGTCGTCAGGTACGTGCGGATGACCGAGGCCTCGGCCGAGTCCGGGTGCATGCGCGCCATGCGGTTGAGCTCGCGGTTCGCTTCCTTCATGACCGGCTCGGGGAGTCCGATCGCTTCGAGCTTCTCGCGGAAGGCCTCGACCTCGTCCTCTTCGTCGTCGCTGCCCGAGAGCTCCTTCTGGAGCGCCTTGATCTGCTCGCGCAGGAAGTACTCGCGCTGGTTGCGGTCGATCTCGTCCTTGACCTCGCGCTGCAAGCGGCGCTGGGTCTCCTGAAGCTCGAGCTCGGTGTCGAGCAGCACGAGCGCCTTCTTGAGCCGGTCCGCGACCGAGGGCGCCTCGAGGACGGCCTGCTTGTCGCCAACCTTGAAGTCGAGGTGGTACGCGACGTAGTCGGCGAACTGGCCAGGGTCCTCGAGGTTGAGCACGAACTGGGCGACCTCGGCTTGCAGGCCGCGACCGCCGTGCTCGACGAGGTCGCCGAACTTCTCCTTGAGTTCGCGGAACGCCGCCTCGAGCATGACCGCGTCGCCATCCGGCACCTCGAAGGGGTGCACGTCGGCCTCGATCACGCCGCCGTCGGCGGTGTACTCGTCGACGCGGACGCGAGCGACGGCGCGCACCAGCATCTGGATGCTGCCGTCGGGGTTCTTCTTCATCCGCATGATGTGGCAGGCGGTCCCGACCTCGTAGAGGTCCTTGGGGCCC
>JAGXHO010000278.1 GCA_024636105.1 Trueperaceae bacterium
GCGCCTGACCGCAGCCGTCGAGAAGACGCTGCGCGACGTCGTGCTCGCCACCGACGACTACGCCGCGATGCGCGAGCGCGCCCGCGCCGTCGCCGCCGACCTGCGCGCGCTCCGCACGCGCAGCGCGCAGGGGCCGCACCGCGACAAGGCCGAGGTGCTCGAGGAGTTCGCGGCCTTCTTGGAGTGGCTCGAGGACGGCCACTTCGTGTTCCTCGGCTACCGCGGCTACGACCTGATCGACCACGACGGCGGTCGCGCGCTCGTGGTCGAGTCCGGCTCGGGGCTGGGGGTCCTCCGCAAGGAGGCGACGAGCGCCTACGAGACGCCGGTGCCCGTGGAGCGCCTCCCCGACGGCTTGCGCGACCGCGTGACCGGGGGACCGGCGCTGGTGGTCACGAAAACGAACGCCGAAGCAACCGTGCATCGGTCGGCGCGGATGGACTACATCGGCATCAAGAAGCTCTCGGACGGCTGGCAGGTGCTGGGCGAGCGACGCTTCCTCGGGCTGCTGACCTCCAAGGCCTATGGCGTCCCGGCGGACGAAGTGCCGATCCTGCGCCTCAAGCTGCGGCAGGTGCTCGAGCTCGACGGCGCGATCCCCGAGTCGCACGACTACAAGCAGATCGTCACCGTGTTCAATTCGCTGCCGCGCGCCGACCTGTTCTGGGCCGATGCCGCGACCGTGCAACGCGAGGTCCGGACGATCATGGGCCTCGAGCGGGAGCGCGGCGTGCGCGTGCTGGTGCGCCCCGACCCGCTCGGCCGCGGGCTCGCGGTCATGGTGAGCCTGCCGCGCGACCGCTTCGACGGCGAGGTGCGCCAGCGGGTCCAGGCCCACCTGGTGCGCACCTTCGCCGCGCGCCACGTCGACTACCAGCTCGCGATGGGCGAGGACGAGTCGCTCGTGCGGCTCCATTTCTTCCTCGCCACCGACGTGCGCCTGGCCGACGTCGACCTCAAGGCGGTCGAACGCGACGTCGGCGAGCTCACGCGCACGTGGGACGACCACCTGCGGTCGCGGCTCGTCGCCGCGCACGGCGAGCGCGACGGTCGGCGCTTGGCGGAGCGGTACGCGACCGCGTTCGGCGCCCGCTACCGCGCGGACACGAGCGCGGCCGCCGCGGTCAGCGACGTCGAGCACCTCGAGGCGCTCGGCGAGCGCGGCGTCCACGTCGACATGGTGCAGCCGGTCGACGACCTGCGCGGCGAGGACGTGTCGCTCGTGCGCGTCTACCACGAGAACGCGGGCCTGGCGCTCTCCGACGTGCTGCCGATCCTGGAGAACCTGGGGTTCCGCGTCCTCGAACAGGTCTCGTACACCGTGCGTCCGGCGGGCGCCAGGCTCGGCATCGACGTTTTCAAGGTCCAAGATGCATCGGGGCACGCGATCGACGTGCGCGCGAACGGCGAACGCTTGACGTCGGCGACCGAGGCCGTCCTGCGCGGCGAGGCCGAGCACGACCGGCTTGGCCGCCTGGTGCTGTACGGCGGGCTCACGATCCGCGAGGTTGCGCTGCTGCGGGCGTACCAGATGTACTACGCGCAGCTCAACGCGGTGGTGAGCCGCCGTTTCGTCAACGATGCGCTGCTCGCCCACCCCGAGGTGGCGCGCGCGCTCGTTGCGCGCTTCGCGGCGCGGTTCGACCCCAACCTCAAGCGCGACCGGGCGCCCGCCGAGGCCGCGGCGGACGAGGCGTTCGTCGATTCGCTCGCGGAGGTCTCGTCGCTCCCCGAGGACCAGGTGCTCCGCGGCCTCGCCGACCTGATCCGCGCGTCCGTCCGCTGCGACTACTACCAGGGGCATCCATGGATCGCCTTCAAGCTCGACTCCGCGGAGGTGGGCACCATGCCCGACCCGCGGCCGATGTTCGAGATCGCCGTGGCGGGCCCGAACGTCGAAGGGACCCACCTGCGCGGTGGCCGGGTCGCCCGCGGCGGCCTGCGCTGGTCGGATCGCCCCGACGACTTCCGCACCGAGGTCCTGGGCTTGATGAAGACCCAGATGACCAAGAACGCGGTGATCGTGCCGGTCGGCAGCAAGGGCGGCTTCGTGCTCAAGGGCGCGCCGAGCGACCGCGAGGAGCTGCGCGCGTTCGTGAAGGAGCAGTACCGCACCTTCATCCGCGCGCTGCTCGGCCTGACCGACGACGTCGTCGGCGACGCGGTCGAGCACCCCGCCGGGCTCGTCATCCACGACGGCCCCGACCCGTACCTGGTCGTCGCGGCCGACAAGGGCACCGCGACCTTCTCCGACGTCGCCAACGGCGTCGCGGCCGAGGTGGGCTTCTGGTTGGGCGACGCCTTCGCGTCGGGCGGTTCGGCCGGCTACGACCACAAGCGCGAGGGCATCACCGCCCGCGGTACCTGGGCGGCGGTGCACCGCCACTTCCGCGAGCTGGGCCTCGACCCGCGCGCCGACGCCTTCACCGCCGTCGGCATCGGCGACATGTCGGGCGACGTGTTCGGGAACGGCCTCCTGCACACCGATACCGTCCAGCTGGTGGCCGCCTTCAACCACCTGCACGTCTTCCTCGACCCGAACCCCGACCCCAAGGCTTCATTCGCCGAGCGCCAGCGGCTGTTCGCCCTGCCGCGCAGCTCGTGGGCCGACTACGACGCGAAGGCGATCTCGGCCGGCGGCGGGGTGTTCGACCGCGGCGCCAAGCGGATCCCGCTCTCGAAAGAGGTCCGCGCTCGGCTCGGCGTCACCGCCGAGGCGCTCTCGGCGCAGGACCTGGTGCGGGCGATCCTGCTGGCGCCGGTCGACTTGCTCTGGAACGGCGGCATCGGCACTTACGTCAAGGCGAGCGGGGAGCGCAACGCCGACGTGGGCGACGCGAGCAACGACGCGGTGCGGATCGACGCGCCGCAGCTGCGCGCGCGCATCGTCGCCGAGGGCGGCAACCTCGGGTTCACTCAGCTCGGGCGCATCGAGTACGCGCGCGGCGGCGGGCGCATCCATACCGACGCGATCGACAACTCCGCCGGCGTGGACCTCTCCGACCACGAGGTCAACCTCAAGCTGGCGCTGCGGCCGCTGGTCGCCACCGGCGAGCTCTCGCTCGTCCAGCGCGACCGGGTGCTGCGTGACGTGACCGACGAGGTCTGCGACCTGGTGCTGCGCGACAACGCCCACCAGGCGCTCGCCCTCGCGCTCGGCTCGCGGCGGAGCCGCACCGACATCGCGCTGTTCGACTCGCTCATCGAGTACCTGACCGACCGGGGCCAGCTCGACCCGCAGGTGGAGCAGCTCCCCAACCGCCGGCAGATCGCCGAGCGCGGCCGCGCCGGCGAGGGACTCACGAAGCCCGAGCTCGCGATCGTGCTGGCCTACGTGAAGATGGGGCTGTACCGGCGCTTGCTCGAGACCGGCCTGCCCGACGAGCCCTACTTCCGCTCGTACCTCGACGACTACTTCCCGGGCGCGATCCGCGAGCGCTTCGAGGGGGCGGTGCGCCAGCACCGCCTGCGCCGCGAGATCACCGCCACCCAGATGACCAATCGGGTCGTCGACCTGCTCGGGATCACCTTCGTCCACCGGATGATCCGCGACACCGGCG
The DNA here is from genome assembly GCA_024636105.1 of Trueperaceae bacterium. The sequence continues at coordinate 3,561 of JAGXHO010000278.1, forward strand.
CCTCACCGCTCGAAGTGGTGCGCGCCGCGCTCATCGGGCTCGAGCTGCTCGACGTGGGCGCCTTCGTGGCGCGGCTCGAGGACGCCGCCGACAGCGCTCCGGCCGAGGCGGAACTGCAGGCGTACGAGGGCGTCGCCGAGGCCGTCGACGGCGTGGTGCGCTGGATGCTGCTCAACGACCTCACCGGCAGCGACGTGGAGGCGTTCGTCGACGCCTACCGCGGGCCGCTGGCGCAGGTGCGCGGGCAGCTCGCCGCCCTGCTGCCCGCCGCGGAGCGCCGGCGCTGGGTCAAGGCCGCCAAGGGGTACGCGGCGCTCGGCTTGCCGCAGAACCTGGCGGACGAGGTCGCCGGGCTCGAGTACCTGCCGTCGTCGATGGGCGTGGTCGAGGTCGCTCGCCGCACGGGCGCCTCGCTCGTCGAGGCGGGCACGCGCTTCTTCGCGCTGGGCGAGCGCCTGCGCCTCGGGTGGCTGCGCGACCAGGTGCACGAGCTCCCGGCGGACGACAAGTGGTCCAAGATCGCCTTGGGCGGCCTGGTCATGGACCTGCGCCGCGCGCAGCAGGACCTGGCCGAGCGCTACGTGCGCGTCCGGGCCGACGAGCCCAAGCTGAGCGTCGACGGCTTCCTGGGGCGCACCCCGAACGTGGTCAAGCGCTACGACGACGCGCTCGCGCAGATCGTCGAGGACGAGGCGCTCTCGCTGGCCTCGGCGGGGGTGGTGGTGCGGCTGCTGGCGCAGGCGCGTTAAGCAGCTCCGCGCCCGTCCGGTTCGGCGAAGAACCGCCGCAGCACCGCGTCCAGCACGCGGGTCCCGTCGCGCGTCGCGCGCAGCCGCTCGCCCTCGAGCACCAGCAGGCCGTGCTCGCGCGCCACCGCGGTGGCCCCAGGGAAGGCGGCGAGCACGTCGACGCCGGTGATCGCCCGCACGTCGGCGAGGTCGACCCCCTCGAGCGTGCGCAGGCCGGTCATCAGGCGCTCGAGGGCGAAGGCGCGCCCGTCGACCGGCGTGCGCTCGGCGGGGTCGCCGCGCAGCCAGTCCTTGATGGGCGGGTTCTGCACCCGCACGGCGACGGTGCCGGGTGGGTCGTCGGGACCGGGCGGCTCCAGGCCGGCGGCCCCGGGCCCGAGCGCGATGCAGGCCTCGCCGCGCCAGTAGACCGGGTTGTGGCGCGAGCGTTCGCCGGGTCGGGCATGGTTGCTCACCTCGTAGCGCTCGAAACCGTGCTCGGCGAGGGCCGCTTCGGCGAGGTCGTAGTCGTCGGCGGCGCGGTCCGCGTCGACGACGACGCCGCGGAAGGCGAACGGGGTGTGCGCCTCGACGGTGAGCGTGTAGACCGAGACGTGGCCGGCGCCGGTGCTCGCGAGCGTGCGCAGGTCGCGCTCGGCGTCCTGACCGGGCACCGCGGTGATGACGTCGCCTGAGACCGCCAGGCCCGCGGTAAGGCCGGCGTCGATCGCGGTCAGCGCCTCGGCCCCCGTATGCGAGCGACCGAGGAACCGCAGGACCGCGTCCTGGGTCGACTGCGCGCCGATCGAGAGCCGGGTCACGCCGGCCCCGCGCCAGCGCTGCGCCCGCTCCTCGTCGAAGGTGTTCGGGTCGGCCTCGAGGGTGGTCTCGTCGCGGCCGAGGCCTCCCCACCCCGCGGCGACCGCGCCCAGCACCGCGTCGAGCTCGGGGTCGGTCAGGTGCGAGGGGGTGCCGCCGCCGAGGTAGACGGTGGCGAGCGGTCCGGGCCACCGCGTGGCGGATTGCGCCGCCTCCTCCGCGATCCGCGCGACGTACGCCGCCACCAGCCCGGGCGCCCGCCGCATCTTGTGGAAGTCGCAGTACGGGCAGATTTGCGGGCAGAACGGGACGTGCAGGTACAGCGCGCGCGGAGGCGCGAGCGGGCGGAGGGCGGTCATCGCCGGCACGCTACCGCGCGGGTGCGGATGCGGCCGGCCGCCCCCAAGACGCGCGCCGCACCCTGGACGGTCCCAGGGCGCGGCGCACGAGCGTTCGGGGCGCGAGCGCGGCTCGCGCTCGGATCAGTCGATGTCGGAGAGTTGGTCTTCGAGGATGTCGTTCGCTTCGACGGTGGCCGCCTCGAGGGTGGCGAGCACGTCGGCGCCTTCGAAGATGGAGGCCATCTCGCCGGCGATCAGGTTCCGGACGAAGTCGTAGCCGGGCACGGGCGGCTCGGCGATGCCGTACTCGAGGAAGCTGAACGCCGCTTCGTACGCCGGGTCGGCCTCGAAGTAGTCGCCCAGATCGGCGGCGACGCTGGCGCGGACCGGGAAGTAGTTCGAGGCGCGCGCCCAGTCGGCCTGGACGTCGGTGCTCGTGTAGTACTTGAGGAACAGCCAGGTCGCGACCTCTTCTTCGACCGGGTGGCCGGCGGGGATGCTCACCGAGGCGCCGTAGACGTTCATGACCGGCTCGGGGGTGACGTGGGGGATCGCCCCTACGCTCCACTCGAAGGTAGCGCCGGCCTCGATCGCCTCACGGTAGAAGGGGAAGCCCGAGCTGGAGCCGACCGTGAAGAGGGTGCGGCCCTGGCCGAAGTTGGTCTGGTCGCCGAAGCGCTCGGTGACGATATCCATGCAGCCGCGGTCGGTCAGGTCCTGCAGGAAGC
>JAGXHO010000279.1 GCA_024636105.1 Trueperaceae bacterium
ACCTTGCGGCCCATCTCGTAGGCCTTGTCGCGGTGGGCGATGATCGACAGCGCGTCGACCTTCTCCTCGTTCACCAGGATGTCGACCTTCACCAAGTCACCCGCTCGGTACTCGAGCGGCTGATAGTCCATCGAGGCGTAGCCACGCGAGAGCGACTTGAGGCGGTCGTGGAAGTCGTAGAGGATCTCGCCGAACGGGACGTGGTACCGGAGCTCGACGCGGCGCCCGTGGTAGACCATGTCGCGCAGCGTGCCGCGCTTCTCCTGCACCAACCCCATCGCCGATCCCACGTACTCCTCGGGCAGGAACACGGACAGCGCCACCCAGGGCTCCGAGATCGTCTCGATGCGGTCGGGCGAGGGGAGCTCGCTGGGGATCTGGACGCGCAGGCGCTTCCCGTCGGTCGTGACCACGTCGTAGACGACGCCGGGAGCGGTGGCGATCAGCGAGAGGTCGAACTCGCGCTCGAGCCGAGCTTGGACGATGTCGGCGTGCAGCAGTCCCAGGAACCCGCATCGAAAGCCGAAACCGAGCGCCTCGGAGGTCTCGGGCTCGAAGCTGAAGGCGGCGTCGTTCAGCCGCAGCTTCTCGAGCGCCTCGCGCAGCTTGGGATAGTCCTCGGTGTCGGTCGGGTACAGCCCGCTGAAGACGACCGGCATCGCCGGCTTGAAGCCTGGGATGGCGGCGCCGGCGGAGCGGTCGACGGAGTTCACCGTGTCGCCGATCTGGGTGTCGGCGATCTCCTTGATGCCGGCGGTGAACCAGCCGACCTCGCCGACGCCGAGCCGCTCGCTGACGGTGGGCGCCGGACTGAAGAAGCCGACCTTGTCGACCTCGAGAAGCTTGCCGGTCGAGGCGATCTTGACCTTGTCGCCGGAGGCGATCGAGCCGTCGAACACCCGGATGAAGGCGATGACGCCCTGGTAGGCGTCGTACACCGCGTCGAAGATGAGCGCGCGGAGCCCGGCGTCCGGGTCGCCCTCCGGACCTGGCAGGTGCTCGACGATCCCTTCGAGCACCGCGCGCACGTTCTCGCCGGTCTTGGCCGAGGTGGCGACGGCGTGGTCGCCGGGGATGCCGATCACCTCTTCGAGCTCGGCGATCGCGCCGGCCACGTCGGCGGCCGGGAGGTCGATCTTGTTGATGATCGGCAGCACCTCGAGGCCGTTGTCGGTCGCCAGGTAGGCGTTCTGGATCGTTTGGGCCTCGACCCCCTGGGCGGCGTCGATCACCAGGAGCACGCCCTCGCAGGCGCGCAGCGCGCGCGAGACCTCGTAGTTGAAGTCGACGTGGCCGGGGGTGTCGATCAGGTTGAACAGGTAGGTGTCGCCGGCGTCCGAGGTGTAGTACAGGCGCATGGGCGTGGCCTTGATCGTGATGCCGCGCTCGCGCTCCAGGTCGAGCGTGTCGAGCATCTGGTCGCGCTTGTCGCGCTCCGAGACGGTCTGGGTCAATTCGAGGATGCGATCCGCCAGCGTCGACTTGCCGTGGTCGACGTGGGCGATGATCGAGAAGTTCCGGATCTTCATCCGACCCATCGTACACGTCGCGCCCGTCCGACCACGGCCGTGGTGGACGCACGCCTCAACCCCGTCGGTCCGCGAAGAAGCCCGACAGCAACGCTTCCGCCTCCCGCGCGCGCACCCCGCCGCGCACGTCCGTCTGGCGCTTCCAGCCTTCGCCGGACAGGTCGGCGACACCCCCCAGCGCACCGTCCCGGCGGTTCTCGGCGCCGTACACGACCCGCGCGACGTGCGCCGCGAGGACCGCGCCGAAGCACATCGGGCACGGCTCCAGGGTCACCACCAGGGTGGCGCCCGTGAGTCGCCAACCGCCGACCGTTGCAGCAGCGGCGCGCAGCGCGACGACCTCCGCGTGGGCGGTCGGGTCGCCGGTAGCGCGCGTCGCGTTGGCCCCCTCCCCCACCACCGCACCGTCCAGTACGACGACCGCCCCCACCGGCAGCTCGCCAGCAGCGGCGGCGGCAGATGCCAACTCCAGCGCTTGGCGCATCCAGCGGTGCTCGTCGTCCTCGATCATGCGCGGGCCCGCCTCGTTGGCTGCCAGGACGCCCTCGGCCCAAACGACCTCGGCGCCGCGGACGAGTACCCGAACCCCGTCGCGCTCCTCACGCGGGACGCGGGCGTCGACGAGCACGTCGGCGAGCGTCCGGTGGCCGCCGGGGAGCGCCACGACGTCTCCCGGCCGGCGCGTGCGCAGGTCGAGCGGCCCTTCGGCCAGGACCGAAGGATCGACCCCGTCGGGAAGCTGCTCGGGGCGCACCACGGTCACGGACGCGATGGGTGCGACCGGGCGCGCGACCGCCACCCGCCCGTACGCGATCCGGAGCGTCGCGCCCTTTCCGACGCTCGCCCGCCACGGCGTCGGCGCGCCCAGGTTCGTCCGGGCGGTCTCGACCCGTAGCTGGTCGACCGGTACGTCCGCAGCCGCCAGCAGCGCGGCCAACGCCTCTCGCTGGATCGCCACCGGCTGGCGCGCGAGGACCGCAGCCTCGAGCCCGTCTTCCGCGGCCGAGCGGCGCGCGCCGCTCGGCGCCCCGTCGCCGAGCAACCGATCGACGCCGCGGACGCGACGCACCGCCTCGGCCCGGACGAACGCCGCCACGTCGCGCTGCACGGTCGCGAGGCGCGCCAAGCGATGGCTCGTCCCCGCAGCGTGCGCCTCCATGCGTGGCAGCAGCGCGTGCCGCACCCAGGCGCGCGCGCGCTCGAGGTCCTCGTTCGTCGGGTCCTCGCGCCACGCTTGCCGCCGCCGATCGAGCCAAGCCCGCAGCTCGTTCCGGCTCACGCCCAGTAGCGGCCGCACGATGCGGCCGCGCCGCGCGGGCATGCCGTGCAGGTAGGCGGCGCCACGGAGCGCTTGCAGGAGCACCGTCTCCGCCTGGTCGTCGACCGTGTGGGCGAGCACGATCGCATCGGCCCCTTCGGCTCGCGCCAGCCGGTGGAGCGCCTCGCGCCGCAGGCGGCGTGCGGCGTCCTCGAGGTTCCAGCCGCGTTGGTCGGCGACGACCGCCACCGGCACCCGGGCGCTCGAGAACCGCACGCCGAGCGTCGCGGCGAGCCCCTCGACGAAGGCGGCGTCGGCGGTCGAGGTGGGGCGCAACGCGTGGTCGACGTGCAAGATCGCCACGTCCACACCGGCCTCGACGAGCAGGCAGGCGAGCGCCACGCTGTCGCCGCCGCCCGACACGCCCACCCCCACGCGCGCGGCCTCCGGCGCCAGCGCGCGCAGGCGGTCGAGCACCACCGTCCCCAGGTCGTTCGCCTCCGGCATCTCCGTAGTGTTCCACGCATGGCGGATGGAGGCGCCGTGGCCGCAGCCCCGCGGTGCACCTCAAGCGGTACGCTTCGGCCATGCTCCGCCGCCGCACCGTCGCGCTCGTCGTGCTCGATTCCGTGGGGCTGGGCGCGCTGCCCGATGCCGAAGCGTTCGGCGATGCGGGTTCCCATACCCTCGACCACACCCTCGATGCCGCCCCGGTCGACCTCCCCAACCTGACCGCGCTCGGCTTGGGGATGGTGCCCGGCGTGACCAGCCTGCCCACCCACGACGCCCCGCAGGGGGCGTTCGGCCGCATGCGCGAGCGCTCTCCGGGCAAGGACACGACCACCGGCCACTGGGAATTCATGGGGATCGAGCTGCAGCAGCCGTTCCGCACCTTCGAGCGCTTCCCGGACGCGGTCATGGCGGCGTTCGACGCCGCGACCGGTCGCGGGCACCTGGGCAACCGCCCGGCCTCGGGCACCGCGATCCTCGACGAGCTGGGCGCCGAGCACCTCGCCACCGGCGCGCCGATCGTCTACACGAGCGCCGACAGCGTCTTCCAGGTCGCCGCCCACGTCGACGTGGTGCCACTCGAGACGCTGTACGCCTGGTGCCGCGCGGCCCGCGGCATCCTGGTGGGCGACGTCGCCGTCGCCCGGGTGATCGCGCGCCCCTTCGAGGGCACCCCTGGCGCCTGGCGACGGCGCAACGCCGACCGCAAGGACTACGCCGAGGCGCCGCCGCAGCCGACGGTCCTCGACGGGCTCGTAGCTGCCGGCCGCGAGGTCGTCGGCATCGGCAAGATCCCCGACATCTACGCGCACCGGGGGATCACCCGGGCGGTGCACACGGACGACGACGACGACGGCGTCACCAAGACGATCGAGGCGCTCGCGACCGGCGTCGACGGACTCGTGTTCACCAACCTGGTCGGCTTCGACGCGCTCTACGGCCACCGCCGCGACCCGCAGGGCTACGCCGCGGCGCTCGCCGCCTTCGACGCCCGCCTCCCCGAGCTGCGCGCCGCGCTGGGCCCGGAGGACGTCCTGATCCTGGTCAGCGACCATGGCAACGACCCCACGTGGCCCGGCACCGACCACACCCGCGAGCACGGCCTCCTCCTCGCCACCGGCCCCGGCATCGTCCCCCGCCCCATCCCCACCCGCGACGGCTTCGCCGACCTCGGCGCCACCGTCGCCGAGCTGCTCCACGTGCCGTGGGACGGTGCTGGGACGTCGTTCGCCAAGGCGCTCTACACCCGGCCGTATTGACGACGGCGTGGCGGTGGTTCGTTCGGGGCCTAGAGGCGCTTCGCGTCCACGGCCCCGAACCCCAGCGACCCCGTTCGCCCCGAACGAAGGGGGCGGCCCCGTGTTGGGGACCGTTGGCGCGAAGCGCCTTTAGGTCCCCAACACGGGGCCGCCCCCGCATCGTCAAGAGAGCGAACGATCAGTCGTCGATCAGCTCGATGTACGCCTCTTGCGTGGCGTCGCCACGACGGGTCCCGAGGCGGTAGATCCGGGTATATCCCCCGGGCCGCTCCGCGTACCGAGGCGCGATCTCGTCCATCAGCTTGCGCTGGATGTCGTTGTCGTGCACGTCGCGGGCGATGAGGCGGCGGGCGTGGAGGTCGCCGCCGCGGGCGGTGGTGATCAGCTTCTCGACGAAGGGTTGGAGGTTCTTGGCCTTCGTGAGGGTGGTCTTGATGCGGCCGTGGCGGAACAGCGCAGTGGCCTGCGCTCGCGCGAGCGCGATGCGGTGGCTGCTGTTCATGTTCAGCTTGCGGCCGGCGGACAGGTGGCGCATCGGTTACTCCTTGAGCTTCAGGCCGCTGGCCGCGAGCCGTTCCTTGATCTCCTCGAGGCTCTTCTCCCCGACGCCGCCGACCTTCTTGAGGTCGCGCTCGCTGAGCGCGAGCAGGGCGTTGACGGAGTCGATGCCCTCCTCTTGCAGCGAGTGCAGCACGCGCGAGGAGAGCTGGAGGCTCTCGAGGCTCATCTGGACCGGCTCGGGCGCCGCCGGGGCGGCGTCGGGGGCCTTCGTGGGGATCGTCATGACCGGTACCTGGTCGGGCTCGAGCTCGGTCGACTCCATGCTGAAGACGTTCAGCTGGGTGCGCAGCGTCTCGACCGCATGGTCGAGGGCGGTGCGCGGGTCGATCGAACCGTCGGTCCAGACGCGCAGGACCAGTCGGTCGAGGTCGGTCTTCTGGCCGACGCGGGTGTCCTCGACGCGGTACGCCACGCGGCGGACCGGCGTGAAGAGCGCGTCAACTGGGATCGAGTTGATGCGGTCTTTGGTGCCGTGGATGTCGGCGGGCACGTAGCCGACGCCGGGTTCGACGCGGACTTCCATGACCAGCTTGCCGCCCTCGCCGAGGGTGGCGATGTGCAGGTCGGCGTTCACGACTTCGGCACCGACGGGCACGTCGAAGTCGGCCGCGGTCACGGTGCCGGAGGCCTCCTTGCGGAGGGTCAGCGTGACCGGATCGTCGTCGTGCAGCTTCACGACCAGCTCCTTGAGCTGGAGGATGATCTGCATCACGTCCTCGACGACACCGGGAATGGTCGAGAACTCGTGGAGCACGTCTTCGATGTAGACGCTCGTCACCGCGGTGCCAGGCACCGAGGAGAGCAACAGGCGCCGAAGCGGGTTGCCGAGCGTGACGCCGAACCCGCGCGCCAGCGGCTCCACGACGAACTCGCCGTAGGTGGGCGTGGTCTTGGCTTTGAACTCGGGGATGATCTGCACCGTGGTCTCCGTCCCGATCAACGCGAGTAGTACTCGATGACCTGGAGTTCGTTGACCGGCACGACGATGTCTTCGCGCGAGGGCCGGCTCTTGAAGGTCCCCCTCATGGCTTCGGCGTCGAACTCGAGCCAGGGGAGCGTCTTGCCGCGCTTGCGCGCTTCGAGGTTCTCGCGGATGAAGGGGTTCTTCTTCGCGCTGGCGTGGACCTCGAGGACGTCGCCGGGTTCGACCCGGTACGACGGCACGTCGAGGCGCTTGCCGTTGACGACGATGTGCCCGTGGGCGACGAACTGGCGCGCCTGGCGGCGGGTGCTCGCGATGCCCATGCGGTACACGACGTTGTCGAGGCGGGACTCGAGCAGTTGCAGGAACACTTGGCCGGTGGCGCCGGTCTTCTGGGAGGCCTCGGCGAAGAGGTTCCGGAACTGCTTCTCGCTCATGTTGTAGTAGAACCGCAGCTTCTGCTTCTCGCGCAGGCGGACGGCGTAGTCCGACGGCTTGCGGCGGCGGCGCTGGCCGTGCTGCCCCGGAGGGTACGGGTGCCGTTCCATGTACTTCTGGACCTTCGGCGACTCGACCAGGTTCACGCCTTCGCGCCGGCTGATCTTGACGATCGGACCTCGGTATCGACCCATGGTTTCTCCTTCCGTCCGATCAGCGCAGCTTGCGCTTGCGAGGGCGGCAGCCGTTGTGGGGGCTGGGGGTGTCGTCGATGATCGTGCGCACGTTCACGCCCGTGGCCTGGATCGACCGGATCGCTTGCTCACGGCCGGAGCCGGTGCCGCGGATCACGATGTCGAGCTGGCTGAGGCCCATGTTCTGCGCCTTGCGGGTGGCGTCGGCGGCGGCCAGCTGGGCGGCGTACGGGGTGCCCTTCTTGGAGCCCTTGTAGCCGATGCTGCCCGCCGAGGACCAGGCGACGGTGTTGCCGTCCATGTCCGTGATCGTGACGATCGTGTTGTTGTAGCTCGCGTGGATGAAGGCTTTGCCTTCCGCGAGGGAGCGCTTGACGCGCTTCTTGGTGGTCTTGGTGGGTTTGGCCATGTCTGCTCAGGGTCCCCTTACTTCTTCGGCGCCTTCTTCTTACCGGCGACGGTGCGGCGCGGGCCCTTGCGGGTGCGGGCGTTCGTCTTGGTCGACTGGCCGCGCACGGGAAGACCGCGGCGGTGGCGGAGGCCGCGGTAGCAGCCGATGTCCATGAGGCGCTTGATGTTCAGCTGGACCTCGCGGCGGAGGTCGCCCTCGACCTTGAAGCTGCGGTCGACGATCTCGCGGATCTTGGCGACGTCGGTCTCGGCGAGGTCCTTGACGCGGACGTCGGGGTCGACGCCGGCCTCGGCGAGGATCTGCTGGGAGCGCGAGAGCCCCACTCCGTAGATGTACGGGAGCGCGTGCTCGATGCGCTTCTCACGCGGGAGGTCGATGCCTGAGATGCGTGCCATGCCTTATCCCTGCCTCTGCTTGTGCTTCGGGTTGACCGAGCAGATCACGTAGACCCGCCCGTGGCGACGGATGACCTTGCACTTGTCGCACATGGGTTTGACGGACGCGCGGACCTTCATGGTCGGTCTCCTACTTCCGGTAGACGATGCGACCCTTTTCAGGATCGTAGGTGCTGATCTCGATGACCACCCGGTCGCCCGGGAGGATGCGGATGTAGTGCCGGCGCATCTTGCCGCCCACGTGGGCGAGGATCTCCGGACCCGCGTCCAACTGGACCAGGAAGGTCGTGTTGGGGCGCGCTTCGAGGACGACGCCTTCCGTACGGATGGTGTCTTGCGTCGTCTCCTCGTCGCGGCGCGGCTTCGGGGGGCCGGTGAATCGTCGTCGCGCCATGCCTACCTCCTCAGGGCCCCGGCGGTCGCCGGTGCCCGATCCGAACGTGCGGTGAGCACCCACGGGCCGTCTTCGGTGACGGCGACCGTGTGCTCGACGTGGGCGGCCAGCGATCCGTTCGCGGTGGAAGCCGTCCAGCCATCGTCCTGCACGACCACCCGGGTGGAGCGGGTGGTGACCATCGGTTCGATGGCCAGGACGAGGCCGGGGCGCAGAACGGGACCCGTGCCGGCGCGACCGTAGTTGGGCACCTCGGGGTCCTCGTGGAACTCCCGGCCGATGCCGTGGCCCACGAACTCTCGGACCACCCAGAAACCTTCCGCTTCGACGACGTCCTGAATGGCCGCGGACACGTCGCCAAGACGGTTGCCTACCTGCGCCGCAGCGATGCCGGCCTCGAGCGAACGCTCGGTGGCATCGATGAGGCGGCGCGCCTCCTCGGGGACGTCGCCGACGGCGAACGTGCGCGCCAGGTCGGCAGCGAAGCCCCGGTAGAAGGTACCGATGTCGATCGACACGATATCGCCGTCGGCGAGCGGGCGGTCGCCCGGGATGCCGTGGACGACGACCTCGTTCACCGACGTGCACAGCGTGCCGGGGAACGGCGGGACGGTGGCGCTGCCCCCGTAGCCCTTGAAGGCGGGCCTACCGCCGCGCGAGACGATAGCATCCTCGGCGATGGCGTTCAACTCGCCGGTCGTGACCCCGACGCGCACGGCGTCCGCTACGGCGTCCATCGCCTCGCGGTTGACGCGTGCGGCCTCACCCATGACCTCGAGTTCGGCGCGGCGTTTGAGCTGGATCACGCGAGCACCCCGTGGATGCGCTCGGTGACTTGGTCCATGGCGCCGACGCCGTCGACGCGCACGAGCTTCGCCTGCCCCTGGTAGTAGTCGAGGAGCGGCCGGGTCTGCTCGTGGTAGACGACCATCCGGTTGCGGATGGTGGCCTCGTTGTCGTCGGACCGGCCCTCGACGGCCGCGCGCTGCACCATCCGCCGAACGAGTTCATCGTCGGGGACGTCGAGGGCGACCGCCTTGGTCACGCTCGCGCCGTGATCGGCGAGCAGCGCGTCGAGCGCCGCCGCTTGCGCCGCAGTGCGCGGGAACCCGTCGAACAGGAACCGGACGACGGACGCCGCTTCGACCTCAGCGCGCACCATGCCGACGATCACGTCGTCGGGGACCAGGTCGCCCGCATCCATGATTGCCTTCGCGCGCTTGCCGAGCTCGGTGCCGGCGCCGACGTGCGCGCGCAGCATGTCGCCCGTGGAGAGCTTGGTGAGCCCGCGGGCCACCGCGACCCGGGTCGCCTGGGTGCCCTTGCCGGCGCCGGGGGGGCCCATCAGGAGCACCACCTCGGCGGCCTTGGCCGCGTCGCTCGCCATCAGAAGCGCCGCCCGCGGCCGCGGATGCGGCCCTTGGAGACGAAGCCCTCGTAGTGGCGCATCATCAGCTGCGACTCGAGCTGGCGCAGCGTATCGAGCGCCACGCCGACCATGATCAACAGGCCGATGCCCGAGAAGACGAAGGAGAGGTTGCCCGCGCCGGTCATCCAGGCGAGGGTCTGCGGCAGAGCGTTGACCGCTCCGAGGAAGAGCGCGCCCCAGAGGGTGATGCGCCCGGTGATGCGGCCGAGGTGCTCGGTGGTCGGCTGACCGGGGCGGACCCCGGGGACGAAGCCGCCGTACTCGCGCAGGTTCTCGGAGATGCGCCGCGGATCGAAGCTGATCTGCGTGTAGAAGTACGTGAAGGCGACGATCAGGACCGTGGAGAAGATCAGCCCTTGCCACTGGGCGGGGTTGAACCAGGCGCCGATCGCCTGCAGCCACAGCACGTCGGGGAACGAGCCGATCAAGGTCTGCGGGAGGATCATGATCGAGACCGCGAAGATGATCGGGATGACGCCGGCGGCGTTGAGGCGCAGCGGGATGTACGTCGACTGCCCGCCCATCACCTTGCGACCGACGACCTTGCGCGCGTACTGGACCGGGATCCGCCGCTCCGCCTGTTGGACCAACACCATCCCGGAGATGGCGACGATCAGGAGCGCGAAGAAGATGATCAGCCCGAAGACGTTCGCTTCGCCGCGCGAGATGAGCGCGAACTGTTGCGAGAGCGCACCCGGGAACGCCGCGACGATGCCGGCGTAGATGATGAGCGAGATGCCGTTGCCGATGCCGTGCTCGGTGATCTTCTCGCCGAGCCACATGACCGTCGTGATGCCGGCGACCTGCGTGAACAGCACGACCATCCAGAAGAACGGTCCGTTGCTCCAGCCGATCTGCAGGGCACCCGAGGGGCCGAGCAGGGCGATCGCGAGGAACACCGACTGCACCGCGCCGAGCGCCGTGGCGCCGTACCGGGTGAACTGGGTGATCTTGCGGCGCCCCTCCTCCCCCTCCTTCGAGAGTTTCTCGAGCGGAGGGTAGGTGGAGGTCAGCAGCTGGATGATGATGCTCGCCGTGATGTACGGGATCACGCCGAGCGCGGCGATCGAGAAGACCTCGAAGTTGCCACCGGAGATGAAGTTCAGAAGCGTGAAGATGTCGCCCTGACCGAACGCCCCCTCGCGGAGGCGGTCGATGTCGATCCCCGGCGTCGGGATGAAGACCATGAGCCGGTAGACCGACAACAGGCCGATCGTCACGAGCAGCTTCGCTCGCAAGTCCGGAATGACCATCGCATTCCGAAAGGCGGCAAGCATCAGGCGGTCTCCTCGTCGCCTGCGGTGGCGTCCGCAGCTGCGGCGCCCGCAGAGGCGGCATCACCGGCGTCGCCCTCGTTGGAGGCCTCGTCTTCGTCGGCCGCGCCTTCGTCGGCGACGAGCACGGTGACGCTGCCACCGGCGGCGGTGATCGCCGCGGCCGCACCGGCGCTGCACGCGTCGACCTCGACCTGCAGGTTCTTGACCTCGAGCACGCCGTCGCCCAGGAGTTTGATCGGACGGGTGACGTGGCGAACCAGACCGGCGACGACGAGCGCGACCGCGTCGACCGTCTCGCCCTCCTCGAAGCCGTTCAGGTCGCCGACGTTGACGATCTGGTACTCGAGCTTGACGCGGTTGAAGCCGCGCTTGGGGAGGCGCATGATCAACCGCGAGCGGCCGCCTTCCCAGCCGGCGCCCTGGCTGAAGCCAGCACGGCTCGCCTGGCCCTTCTGACCGCGGCCGGCCGTCTTGCCTCGGCCGCTGCCTAGGCCGCGTCCGACGCGCTTGCGCGTCTTCTTGCTGCCGGGCGCGGGCTTGAGTTCGTTCAGTTTCACGCCTTCGCCTGCCCTTCGATGCGGAGGAGGTAGGACACCTTGTTCACCATGCCGCGTACGTCGCGGGTGTCGGCCACCTCGCGAGCGTCCCCGGTCTTGCGGAGGCCGAGCGCGTACACGGTGTCGCGTTGGTCCTTCTTGACGCCGATCAGCGAACGTACGAGCGTGATCTTCATTCGGCTCGCTCCCGCTCCTGCTTCGACTCTTCGTAGGTCCGCAGTTGCTTGAGGCCGTCGATGACCGCGTACGCGACGTTCGTCTGGTTCCGCGAACCGAGCTCCTTGGTGAGCAGGTTGCGGTACCCGGCGAGCTCGACGATCGCGCGCGGCACGGAGCCGGCGATGACGCCGGTGCCGGCGCCGGCGGGCTTGAGCATCACCGAGGAGGTGCCGTGCTGACCCTGCACCTCGTGCGGGATGGTGCCGGGCTCTTCGATCGGCACGTCGATCAGGTTGCGCCGCGCGACGTACTGGCCCTTCTGGACCGCGATCGGCACCTCTTTGGCCTTGCCGAGGCCGACGCCGACGCGCCCGTTGCGGTCGCCGATGACGACCATGGCGCCGAAGCGGAAGCGGCGTCCGCCTTTGTACGTCTTCGCCGTGCGGCGAATGAAGATGACCTTGTCTTCGAAGTCGGTATCAGCCATCAGAACTCCAGGCCTCCCTCACGGGCACCCTCGGCCAGCGCCTTGACGCGGCCGTGGTAACGGTACGGACCCCGGTCGAAGACGACGCGGCGGATGCCGGCGGCCAGCGCGCGCTCGGCGAGCGCGGCACCGACGGCCTTCGCCTGGTCGGTCTTCTTACCGGAGGGGGCGAGGCTCTTGGTGTTCGCCTCGGCGACGGTGACGCCCTTGGCGTCGTCGATGATCTGGGCGTAGACGTGCTTCGCGCTGCGGAACACGGAGAGCCGCAGGCGATCGGTGGCCACCGGTCGCGCGATCGCGCGACGGGTGCGGAACGTACGCCGTTCCTTGGCGGTCAGGGTCTTCATCGCATCCCCTACGATCAACGGGCCGCGGCTTTGCCGGCCTTGAGCTTGACGAACTCGCCTTGGTACCGGACGCCCTTGCCGTGGTAGCGGTACGGACCGCGGTCGAACACGACCCGGCGGATGCCGGCGGCGAGCGCGCGCTCGGCGAGCGCGGTGCCGACGGCCTTCGCCTGGTCGGTCTTCTTTCCGTCGGCGTCGAGGCT
>JAGXHO010000280.1 GCA_024636105.1 Trueperaceae bacterium
CCGCCGTGCACGTGCACGTCGACGAACCCGGGCGCCCACCAGCCGTCGTCGTCGAGCGCTTCCGGCTCGAACCCGGCGACCCGGCCGCCTCGGACGGCGACCCGGCCGGTGGCGACGCCCTCGGGGAGCAACCAGCGACCGCGGAACCCTTCGCCGTCCATGCGGAGCCCTACGCCGACCACGGGCGGACGACGATCTGCCCCGCTTGCAGGAGCGCCACCTCGGGCGTCTTGCGGCCGTCGTCGCCGTCGGCGCGCGGGTCGCCCTGCGCGAGCGCCCCGGCGATCCGCAGCTGCGGCGCCAGGATCCGCTCGGCGTAGATCACGGCCTTCTCGTTGCCCGCTGCGCCCGCGTGCGCGATGCCGCGCAGCATCCCGGTGACGATCACGTCGCCCTCGGCGATGAGCTCGGCGCCGGCGTTCACGTCCCCGAGCACGACGAGCGATCCGCTCGCCTCGACCCGACCGCCGGAGCGCACCGTGCGCGCGACGATCACGGTCTCGGAGCGCGCCTGCATCACCGCGGTAGGCGGGCGCACGTCGGTGACCTGACCGCCGGCCGCGGCGACGCGCTCCGCTACCGCGGTCAGCAGCTCCAGCGGCACCTTCTCGGCCACCTCGAGCACGACCTTGCCCTTGATCAGCTCGGCGTGCGGCGCCAGCGTCGCTTCGAGTTCACTCACCGCCACCGACGCGTCGAGCGTCAGCAGCACCCCGCCGCGCGTGCCGCGCAGCCTCACGGCGTGCTCCGGGGCGCGGCCGAGGCGTTCACGGTCGCGTCCTCGACGCCCCAGTAGGCCGCGAAGAAGTCGCGCGCCAACGGGACCGCCACGCGCGAGCTCGAGCCACCGTGCTCGATGAACACCACGATCGCCACCTCCGGGTCCTGGATCGGGCCGTAGCCCATGAACCAGGCGTGCGTGTAGTCGCCGCCGCGCGACGTCTGGCCGGTGCCGGTCTTGCCGGCCACGGCGACCGGGAAGGCGCCGGGGCCGAGCACCGTGCGCGACGGGTAATCCGTGAACATCATCCGCATGCCCTCCTGGAGGACGCCCCAATGGCGCCCCTCGACCTGGCGCGTCGTCGCGACGAACGGCTCGTCGCCGATCGAGCGCACGAGGTGTGGCTGGACCTGGAGTCCGTCCATGGCCACCGTCTGGATCAGCTGCGCGATCTGCACCGGGGTGGCGAGCACGTCGCCCTGGCCGATGATCGTGTTCATGGTGAAGCCGGGCAACCAACCGTGCTCGTAGGTGACGCGCGCCCACTCGAGGTCAGGGATGCGGCCCGCCCGCTCCTCCTGCACGCCGACGCCCACCACCGCGCCGAAGCCGAGGTCGCGGGCGGTGGCCACCTCGTCGGCGATGAACGGACCCCAGCCGCGGGTGGCGTCCGGGGTCGAGACCGCGGCGTTCCAGAAGTAGGTGTTGCAGCTGTCGGCCAACGCGTTTCGGACGTCGTACGAGCCCTTGTCGAAGGTCGCCCAGTTCTGGAAGGTGACGCCGCCGAGCCGGAAGCGCGCCGAGCACGAGAAGCGCTGGTTGGGCGTCACCCACCCGCCGTCGAGCAGCGCCATGGCGGTGACGACCTTGAACGTCGACGCCGGCACGTAGGCCTCGACCGCGCGGTTCTGCAGCGGCTTGTGGAGCGCGTCGGTCAGGTAGGCGCCCACCGCGGTCGGGTCGATCGGGCGCTTCGCGAACACGTTCTGATCGAAGGTGGGCGAAGAGGCCATCGCCAGGACCTCACCCGTGCGCGGATCGAGCGCGATCACGGCGCCTTGCACGAGCTCCTCGAGCGGCAGGCCGACGCGCGCGCGGTCGCCGTTGACGTACTCGAGCGCACCGGCGAGCACGTCCTCGGCCATCCGCTGGACCAGCGGATCGAGCGTGAGGACGACGTCGGAGCCAGGCATCGCGGACCTGGTGACGCTGCTCATCAGCGGGGCGCCGCGGTGGTCGACGTTGACCTCCCGCGCCCCGGACGCTCCGTACAGGGCCGCTTCCCACGTCGCCTCGATGCCCATGACGCCGGCGAGGTCGTCGACGCCGTAGCCGGGGTTGCGCACCGGGTCGGCCTGCGACGTGTAGCCCACCACCTGCGCGGCGAGGTTCGTGGGGTACGTGCGTTCGATCCGCTCGCGCAGGTAGAGGCTCGGCTGCCCCGCGATCCGCTCCTCCACGGCGGGCACCAGATGGTCGGGGATGTTCCACGCGACCACGGCGCCGTTGAGCGCCTCCTCGGGACGGCTCCGATCGGGCGGCCGCAGCACCGGGTCGACGCCGAGGAACGCCGCGAGCCGCATCCAACCCTCGACCTCGCCGCCCCAGTACATGAGGTCGTAGGCGACGCGGTTGTCGGCGAGCACGGTGCCGTCGCGCGCGAGGATGCGCCCGCGCAGCGGCGCGATGCGCCGCTCCTGGGTGAAGTTCCGCTCGCTGATCGCGAGGTACTCCGCGCCTTTCGCCAGCTGCAGGTACATCAGGCGGCCCGTGAACACGACGAGCAGGGTGAGCATGAGCGCGAGGACCAACCGCAACCGCGCGGCCATCTCCGCAGGCGCTTCCGCTTCGGGCTTGCGCTCGCCAGGGACGACCTCGGACGCGGGGCGCCGGAGCGAGAGCTCGCGCTTGCGGCCGCGCGCCGACGACCCCGCGGGCCGGCGCGTCACAGCAGCTCCTTGCGCAACACCTTGGTGCGCGCCAGCAGGGCGAAGCCCCACGGGAGCAGCAGCACGGCGGCCACGACGGTGAAGGCGGCGTCGAGGGCGGCGACCGCACCCACCGAGATCCACGTGACCGAACCCTCCGCCAGCCACGCCAGCAGCAGGGCGACGACCGCCCACTTGCCCGCCGCAGCGGCGAGCACCGCGAGCGAGCGCTCCAGGAAGCCCTCCTGCGACAGCTGCAGGCGCACGGTGCTGGCCACCAGCGCCGCACCGGCGAGGCCGAGCGCATGCACGCCCAGGGCGCCGTGGCCCACCAGGTCCTGCACCAGCCCGGCGCCGTAGCCGAGCAGCACGAGCTGCCACGCGGGCAGCCGGTAGAGGAGCGTGAGCACGCCGATCAGGAACAGGTCGGGTGGCGGCAACGGCGCCATCAGCGCGCCCAGGAAGCCCTGGGCGACGACGAGGACGAGGTAGAAGAGGGCCAGCCGCACGCGTCAGTCTATCCCCGCGCGCCGCGCCGGCCCGCTGCGCGCCGTCGAAGCGTTCGGGTAGCGTGGCGGCATGCCGAAGCTCCTGATCCAAGGTGGCGCGGGCACGATCGACGAGTCCCGCCACCCCGCGTACCGCGCTGGCCTTAGCAAAGCCCTCGCCGCCGGGTGGACGGCCTTCGACGATGGCGCCGACGCCGTCGAGGCGGTGCTGCGCGCGGTCGCGGCGATGGAGGCGAACGCCGAGGCCTTCAACGCCGGCGTCGGCGGCAGCCCCAACCGCGACGGCGACGTCGAGCTCGACGCTTGCGTGGTGCGCGGCGAGGACGGCAGCGCCGGCGCGGTGGCCGCGGTGCGGACCGCGCGCAGCGCGGTGCGGCTCGCCGACCGCGTGCGTCGCGAGACCCCCCACGTCCTGATCGTCGGCGCGGGCGCCGACGCCCTCGTAGACGACCCGCTCGACCCCGCCGACCTCCTCACCCCGTACACCCGCGATCTGTGGGCACGGTGGCGCACGGGGCGGGACCCGACCGACGCGGCCCCGCGCGGCGCCGCCCCCAAGCCGACCGGCTCGGCCACGGTTGGCGCGGTGGCGCTCGACGCCGCCGGCGAACTCGCGGCCGCCACGAGCACCGGCGGCGTGCTCGGCAAGTGGCCGGGGCGGGTCGGCGACGCACCGATCGTGGGCGCGGGGACGTACGCCGACAAGGCGGTGGCGGTCAGCGCTACCGGCAAGGGGGAGGCGTTCCTGCGCGCGGTGACCGCGAAGGCGCTGGCCGACCGCCTCGAGCGCGGCGACGACCTTACGGCCGCGCTCGCGCGCGCCCTCGCCGACGTGCGCCGCATGGACGGCAGCGGCGGCCTGATCGTCGCCACCGCGGACGGACGGCTCGCCTACGCCTTCGACACCACCCACCTGGCGATGGGGTGGACCGACGGCGCGCGGACGGTCGCGGACGTGCTCGAGGGCGCGGCGGGGACGACGGTGGCCGTGGTCGACGCCATGCGCCCGGTCGGGTGAGCGACGCGCGCCACCGCACGTGGGTGGCGGAAGGATCGGCGGAGCGCACCGCCTTCGCCGCGGCGGCGACCGCGTTCTTGATGCACGACGAGGCGCGCCACAACCTGCAATTGGCGGTGCTCGCGGACGTGGTCCGGGGCCGCTACCGGGCCGCGCACCTCGTGGCCCTGCGCGACGCGGCCAGCCGCGAGCAGTTGCTCGGGTGGTACCTCGCGCACGACCCCGACCTCGATCGGATGGTGGGGCCGCTGCCCGAAGTCGCCGAGGCTTCGGACTGGTGGGCGCGGCACCGCGGCGTCGCGGCGCAGCGCCGCTTCCACCAAGGGGTGTACGCGCTTCACGCGGTCGTCGCCGCGCCGCGGGCCGCGGGCGCGATGCGCCTCGCGACCGAGGCCGACCGAGCGCTGGCGGGCGCCTGGTTCGACGCCTTCTTCGTCGAGGCGCTCCACCGCGCCGACGACACCGGCGACGCCCGGTTCACGAGCTTCGTCACGGACCCCGTGCGGCGCCTGTACGTGTGGACGACGCCCGACGGCGACGTGGTCTCGATGACCGGACGCAGCGGGCGCACCCCCACCGGGGTCCGGATCGGCCCGGTCTACACCCCGCCCGAGCACCGCGGTCGCGGGTACGGCGAGGCGCTGGTGGCGGCCGCCTCGCAGCGCGAGCTCGACGAGGGCGCGCGCGCCTGCTACCTCTACACCGACCTCGAGTACGGGGCCTCGAACCGGCTCTACCTGCGCATCGGGTACGCCCAGGTGGGCGAGGCGGCCGAGATCGGGTTCAGGGCGCCTCCGGACTGACTTCGCCGCGTGGCCGTTCGCGCGTCGGCGGGAGAGCGTCGTTCGCGGGCGTTGAGTCGAACCTTGCAAATTTAAAGCTGCACTTTAAGATTGCAAGGTTGCCGTAGCTCCGTCCAAGTGCTCCATGGAACCGCCACGCTCGTGCACCGATCGTGGCCCATCGGCGCGACGCCGGTGCGTCCTACAGCATCGGCAGCGCGCGCAACCCCTCGTGCGGCACGAAGTAGCTCCCCTCGGTGACGCCCTCGGGCGCCGCCGCGCGCAGCCTCGCCTCGAGCGCGCCCGCGTCGAGCCTCGGGGCGTCGAGTGCCTCGAGCCAGGCGGCGAGCACCGCCCGCACGGCGGCCGCGTCCTCGTGAACGAACTCCACGCGCGCGTCGCGGAAGCCCGCGCTGCGCCAGCGCGCCCAGTGTTTGGCCGCCACCTGCGCCTCGGCGCCGAACACCGTGTTGCGGCAGCCGACGTCGGCGAGCACCGGGTGCAGCCGCCCCTGGCCGTCGCGCAGCGCCACCCGGTGGGTCTCGCAGGGATGGCCGCAGTCGCGGTAGTCCTTCCCGTCCGAGAGGAAGCGGCAGAAGACGCAGTGCTCGGTGTGGAAGACCGGCAGGTGGTGGTGCACGACGACCTCGAGCCGCCGCGGGTCGACGGCCTCGGCGAGCGCTGCCACCTGCGCGGCGTCGAGGTCGTACGCGGGCGTCAGCGCGTCGCAGCCAGCCGCGAGGGAGGCATGCGCGGTGAGCGCGTTGGCGGCGTTGAGCGAGAAGTCGCCGGTGATCCGCGGGCGTCCACCTTCGGGCAGAGCGGCGAGGTCGCGCAGCAGGCCGGCGGAGCGCACGAGCAGCTCCGAGCCCAGGTCGGTCAGGAAGCGGACCACGTTCTGCTCGGAGGGCTTGAGCACGCGTGGGCTCGCGACCCGCACCCGCACGCCGGCGGCGCGGGCGCGCTCCACCGAGGGGCGCAAGCCGTACAGCTCCAGGTAGTCGAGGGTGACGCTGGCCAGCGGCACGCCGTCCCCGTGGGCGGCGAGCGCGGCCTCGAGCTGCTCGGGGGTTCGAACGAGCGCGTGCAGCCGCGACGGGGCGTCGGCGGGCACTGGGGCGGGGGCGGCGCCCAACGCCGCGCGGGCGGCGTCGAGCGCGCCAGAC
>JAGXHO010000281.1 GCA_024636105.1 Trueperaceae bacterium
CGCCCGAACTCGTCCGCTGCGCTGCCACCGGCGTCGCGCTGCATCGCGATCAACTCGGGGCGAGCGGGTTGGGGCGCGCTCACGAGGAGCTTCTCGCGGCGCTCGCCCACCGCGCCGCGCCCGACGGCGACGCGCTCCCGCTGGTCGCGAACGCCCTGCGCGTGCGCGGGGTGGCGCCGCGGAACGCGTGGGTGCGGCGCAGCCCCGACGGCCGGCTGCTGGCGGTCGTGGCGGAGGAGCGGGCCCTGTGGGGTCTGCGACGGTTCCGGACGATCGCCTACGTCGACGCGGCGACCGGCCGGGCGGTGGGGACCGTGGCGGTCCGCTGGCGGGGGGTGAGGGGCGCCTAAGCGCTCGGGGCCGCGCATCCGTCGTTCGCGCACGCCGCCGCGTCCGCGTCGTCGCCGACCGCCACCATCGTCAAGGGGTGGGCCGCCGTCCACGCTTGCTCCAGGGCTTGCCCGAAGACCTCGACGGGTTGGGCGCCGGACACCCCGAAGGCGCGATCGAACACGAAGAACGGCACGCCCCCGATCCCGAGCCGCGCGCCATCGCGCTGGTCGGCGCGGACCGCGTCGCCGTGCGCGCCGCTCGCGAGTGCGGCGCGCACGGCCTCTTCCGCCAGACCGACCTCGACGGCGAGCTCGACGAGGGTGTCGAGGACGCCGATCGCCCGGCCCTCGGTGAAGTACGCGCGCAGCAGCCGCTCCTTCATGGCGTCCTGGAGGCCGTGCTCGGCCGCGTGGTGCAGCAGTTGGTGGGCGTCGAAGGTGTTGCCGGGACGGGCGTCGTCGAGGCGGAACTCGAGCCCCTCGCCGGCCGCCATCGCGACCACGTTCGCGTTCATCGCCTCGGCCTGCGCGCGCGGGACGCCGTACTTGGCGGCGAGTCGGTCGACCAGCGAGCCCTCGACCGTGCGCGGCGCGCTTCCGTCGAGCTCGAAGCTCCGCCACGTCACCGACACTCGGTCGCGGTGGGGGAAGGCGGCGAGCGCGGCCTCGAAGCGGCGCTTGCCGACGTAGCAGAACGGACAGACGACGTCCGACCAGATCTCGACTTGCATGGCGTGCTCCGTTCCGCGCCCCGCGTGGGGCGCCGTGGCTGGGAGCATCGCACGCGGTCCGCGCCGACGCCGTCGCCGCGCCGGTCGCTGCGGTCGCGGGCTTAGCGGACCTGCTGCAGGTCGAGTTGATGGACCGAGGTCATCGGCCCCGTCTGCTGCTCGTGCACGAGCCGCGTCAACCAGCCGCTCTGGGGGTCGTAGACGTACGTCGCGCGCTGCGTGGCGGACGCGGCCACCACCACGACCGCGTCGGCGCCGGCGTAGTCCACCCACGCTCGCACGCCGGTGATGGCGTCGTCCTCGAGCACGGCGCCCGGGGCCAGCGCGCGCAGCCACGCCACCGACGCGTAGACGCCGCCGTACCCGCCGGCCGTGAGCACGTCCTCGCTCTCGACCACGTCCGGGATGGGGCCCATCATGCTGGCCGTCTGCCGCACCACGCGCAGCCGGAGCCAGTGCGGCGCCCGCTCGACCACCTCGAAGTCCTGCTGGCACGGCGTCTGGATCGGCGCCGTCCCCGGGTACGAGAGCGTGCGGTTGCACGCGTAGGTGAGCCCCGTCAGCCTCGCGACGGCGTCCGGCAGCGGCGTCGGGGCCGGGACCGCCGCCATCGTCATGGTGCCGATCAATTGGCCATAGGTGAGCAGGCTTCCGCCGCCGCCGGTTTCGATGCGACCGTCGCCGCCGATCACGGGCACCGCCGACCCCTGCGCCCGCCCGCTGTGCACCAAGAGCAGCCCGGAGGCCGCCTCGTACGACGCGTGGTAGCGCGCGCCGGCCGACGAACTCGAGACGTAGATGGCGTCGAAGGTCTGTTCGCCGAGCGGGTAGGGACCGCGCAGTACGCGCAGCCCGGCATGCTGCACGCCGAGGACTGCGCCGAGCTGCTCGGGTGGGATCCAGTAGTCGGCGCAGCCGTCGCGCGACACCACGCCGGTCGCGCCCGAGGCGATCACCCCGCCGTTCGTCAGGTCCCGGACGTGGTTGGTCACCCGGAGCACGCACACCTGGTCGTCGAGGTAGAGCACGTCCACCTGGACGTAGCCGTCGCCGGCCGCCGTCGGGACCTCGACGTTGGCGACCAGGTTGCCGTCTGGATCGACCCAGCAGTCCTCGACGGCCGGGTTGCAGTCCGGCTTCCACTGCGCCTGCCGAAGGCTGCCGCGGATGCTCGCCGACGAGGCGTAGTACATGAGCCGGGTGCCGGCGCCGATGGAGCGGCCACCGCCCTGGACGTGCTGCAGTCGGGCGCCGTCGGAGGCCATCGCGTGGCCGCTGACGCCCCCCGCGAACGCCCACACGACGCCGAGCGCGGCGAAGAACCGAACCCAGTCGCTCATTGCGACGGGAACACCGTGCGCAGGTAGTCGAGCACCCGGTCGAGGTCGGCCTCGGCGCCCACGCCCTGTCCGCTCGACGCGAAGAGCACGGTATCGCCGCGCTGCTGCAGGGTGAAGCTCAGCCGCGTGCGCTGCGCCGCCTGGAAGATCAGCGTCACCGCCAGCGTCGAGGTCGACACGAGCGTGACCGAGGTGTCGCTGATGCTCTCGACCGTATAGAAACTCATCTGCGGCGCCGGCTGCAGGTTGGGTCCGAGGGCGGCGATCTCGGCGACCATGTCCTGCGCGTTGGCGACGAAGGTGACGAGGCCGCGGCCGGCCGCGGGGACGCAGCTCGCGAGCACGAGGGTCAGGGCCAGGATGGCCGCGGACGCGCCGCGGAACCGGGCGCCGTGGACGGCGCGGGGGCGGTCTGGGTTCACGCCGCAGACCTTAGCAGGGCGCCCATAAGCGACGATTAATCCTCCATCGCCGGCGTCCGGGATGCCGTGCAGGTGGCGGCGTGCGCGGCGGCGTGCGCGCCGAGCTTGCGGTCGGCGGCCGCGCTTGGCATCATGCGGCATCGTGCATAAACTCCTGCTCTGCTGCCTCGCCGCGCTCGCCACCACCTCCGTTCTGGCCCAGGGATCGACCACGGTCGTCTACCACGAAGCTTTCGGCGTCGACGCCCACCCGCTGTACGCCTTCGGCGGCGTGATCCGCTTCGGGCCGCAGCAGGGCGGCCCTTGGGTCGCGCTGATGCGCGAGGGGCAGCTCGAGATCAGCAACGTGACCGACCCGACCGTCCTGCGCTACTACTTCCTCGACCCCGACCGCGTGTCGGGCTGGGAGGGAGAGCCGATCGCCGCCCGCGTCCTGGTCGGCGGCACGTACACCGAGACGCCGAGCGCCGGCCTCATCTACGGCGTCGACCTCACCAGCCACTGGTTCGTCGCGCTCGTGCGCACGGGCGGCGCCGGGTACGGGGTGTACGTCCTGGATGGCGACGGGTACCGCGCGATCGCGACGGGCGAGTCGCCTGCCTTGGCCGACGGTGCGATGGCGGAGCTCGCGATCGTCCCCGAGGCGGGCGGCCTCGGCTTCTACGTCGCGGGCGAGCGGGTGTTCGAGGGGCCGCCGGCCCAAGGCGTGGGCGTCGGTGTCGTGGCCGCTGGGACCGGCCGCTTCCGGTACGACGACTTCGTGCTCGAACGGCGTTGATCCCCACCCGGCCGCGCCCCGTAGGCTAGGGCGGCATGCCCCTTCGCCTCACGCTCCTCGGGGGCGCGCTGCTCGGCGATCCGCTGGAGGGCGCCGCCGCGGCGCGCCTGCCGGCCGACCGACGCGGCTGCCTACTGGCGCTGCTCGCGAGCGAGGGCGGCTGGGTCGACCGCCACCGCTTGGCGCTGCTGTTCTGGCCCGAGTCCGACGAGTCCGCCGCGAAGGCGGCGCTCCGGCAACTGCTCGTGCGGGTGCGCCGAATGCGCCTCGATCCCGAGCTCGAGGCGACGCACGATGCCGTGCGCTGGTCCGTCGCGAGCGACGTGGCCGAGTTCCGTCGGGCGCTCGCCGACGGCGATGCGGAAGCCGCCGTGGTCGCGTACGGCGGCGCCTACCTGGACGGGTTGGCGGTGGCCGACGTGGGCGGCGTCGACGCGTGGGTCGAAGCCGAGCGCTCGGCGCTGCACGATGCGTTCCACGGCGCGTGCGTGCGGGTTGCCGCCGCGCGCGTCGCGGCGGGGCGCTACGCCGACGCTGCCGCGTTGCTCGAGCGGCTCGAGGCGCTCGACCCACTCGCCGAGGACGTCGTGGCCGCGCGCGTTCGGGCGCTGTACCTGGCGGGGCGGCGCGACGTCGCCATCCAGGCGTACGAGCGCTTCGCCGCGCGCCTCCACGCCGAGCTCGCCCTCGAGCCGCTCGAGGCGACCCGATCGCTCGTCGAGGCGGTTCGTGCAGGTGCACCGGTGGACGTGCCCGCCCCGGCCGGCTCGAAGGCGCCGCAGCGGAGGTTGGCGCCGTCGCGCCTCGTCGCCCGCGACGCTGAGCGCGCGGCGCTCGCGGCGACCGATGCGCCGATCGTGCTGCTGGTGGGGGAACCGGGCATCGGCAAGAGCGCGCTTCTGCGCGACGCGTTCCCCGACGCGTTGCGCGCCGGTGCCGTCGAAGGGCTCGAGGCGCTCCCGTACCATCCCTGGGCGGCGCTGGTGCGCGGGCACCTCGACCTCGCGACCAATCTGGGGGCGTACCGCGAGGACTTGGCGCGGCTGGTCCCCGAGGTCGCTCCCGACCTCGTCCCCGCACCGCTCGACCCGAGGGCCGCCCGTGGCCGCTTGACGGAGGCACTCGCGCGTTTCGTGGCTGCGGCGAGCGGCCCGCTCGTACTCGACGATCTGCAGTGGGCGGACGCCGCCACCTTGGAGGTGCTCGGGTACGTCGCGCGACGCGGCGTCGCGGTGCGCGGTGCGTACCGCCGCGACGAGGTCTCGCCGACGCTCGTGGACGCGCTCGGCGCCTGGCGTTCTGCCGGGGTGCTGGCTGAGATGCCACTCGGACCGCTGCCCGCCGAGGGCGTGCGTTCGCTGATCGCCGACCTCATGGGCCGCCCCGAGGGCCCGCCGGTCTTCGCCGTGGCGCTGCACCGCCGCTCCGGCGGCAACCCGATGTTCTTGCTCGAGACGCTGCGCGAGCTGTTCGACGCCGGGGTGCTGCGCGCCGACGAGCGTGGCTGGCACACCGATCTCGACGACATCACGCACGACTACGCCGAGTTGCCGGTCCCTGCCAGGGTGGGCGAGGTGATCGCGCGTCGCCTCGCGTACTTGGGGGAGGCGACCGTGCGAGTGCTGGAGGCGCTCGCGGTCGCACAGGCGGACCTCGGGGCGGCGCGCCTTGCGGCCGTCACCGGCCTCTCGGTCGCCGCCGTCGCCGACGCGCTCGACGCCGCGGTCGCGGCCGGGTTCCTGACGCCGACCCCAGGGGCATCGGGGGGCGACGCGCGCCCGGCGCCGTTCCGCCACGACCTCCTGCGCGAGACGCTCGACGCGCGGCTCCCGAGCGCGCGCCGGCGGCTACTCCATGCGCGCTTGGCCGAGGAGTCCGCAGGCGGTGACCCGGGGCGACGGGCCGAGCATTGGTGGTCCGCAGGCGAGCCAGCGCACGCGCGCGACGCGTGGCTCGAACAAGCGGTGTCCCTGAGAGCGCGCGGACTGCATGCCGACGCCCTGACCGTGCTCGCTGCGGCGCGACCGCGCGTGAGCGGTCACGACGCCGCGTGGCTGCAGGTCGAGGAGGCCCATGCGGCGCAGGAGGCGGGCGACTCCGAGCGGGCCGCCACGCTCCTGAACGCGCTCGAGCTCGACGGTGCGGCCGCGGAGCTGCGGCTCAAAGCTGCCCTCGCGCGCGTCGCCGTCTGCATCCAAGCGGGGTTCGTCCAAGACGCACAGGACGTGCTCGATGACGTGGCGCCGTGGACCGCCGTCGTCCAGGAAGAGGCGCTGGTGCTCGAGCATGCGCTCCAGCAGGCCTTCGTCTTCAAGGAGGCACAGCGTCCCGAGCAGGCGATCGCACTGTTGGAGCCGGTGGTCGCGCGGTTGCGCGGGCGTCGGCCCGACCTGCAGCGCACCCGCTTCGTCATCTCGCTGGCCGCCCTGTATGACGACGTCGGCCGAGGTGAGGAGGCGCTGCCGCTCCACCGCGAGGGCTTGGCGATCACGCGAGCCCTCGGCGCGCGCTACGTCCAGATCGACGCGACCATCAACCTGCTCTTCTGCACCGCGGACCTGGGGCGGCCCTTGGAAGAGGTGACCGCCGCGGAGGAGGCGCTGAACCTCGGCGAGTACGACAACGTGCCGGTGCTGCGCACCAACCTCGCGGCCGTGTACTTCGAGGCCGGCCGGGTCGCCGATGCGGCCCGCCACTACCGCCTCCTCACGAACCAGGACGTGCCCCCGTACCTCCAGGCGATCGCCCTGGCGCGCTCGGCGGAGTGCGCCGCGCTCCAGCACGGCCTCGATCCCGTTGGACCGCTCCTCGAACGCGCGCTGGACGCCGTGGCCGGAACCGACCTCGCGATTTCGCGCGGTTCGGTCGCGATCGCCGTGCTGCGCCTCGGGGACGACGCGGGGGTGGCGCGGTTGCGCGCGCTCGTGCCCGACCTGGCCCCCGAGCGCTTCCCGCGGCACCAACGCGAGCGCCTGGCGTCCGCGCTCGCCGCGCGCGGCCTCGCGTAGCGCTCGCGTAGCGGCCTCCACCGCATCCTCGGCCCATGACGCCGAGGACGACGAACCGAGTCACGAGCAGCCTGATCGTCCGGGTCATCGACGGCCGCGGGGGACGACGCATCGTCGTCCACGACCTCCGCAGCCGCGAGGTGCAGTCCTTCACCACCTGGGAGGCCGCGCTCGCCTTCGTGCGCGCGCGCTCCGAGGCCCGTGGGCTGCGCTGAGGAGGTGTCGACCATGCGTTCGCCGATCCATCGAATCGACCCGCGCCGGAGCGCCGTCCCCGCGCTCGTGGCCGCGCTCGCGCTGATCGCCGTCGGCTTCGCGCAGCCGCTCGCCGGCACCTACCAGGGGGCCACCGACGTCGGCTCGGCCGTCGTCGTGTTCGAGCAGGACGGCGCGGTCCTCGCCGGCACGCTCGAGGCGCCCGGGCTCGCGTTCTCGTTCGAGGGCGAGGTCGAGGACGGCGTCGGGTACGGCCTGGTGGCGACCGGCCAGGGCACCGCCGGCTTCGAGGCGCACGTGCAGGGCGACGTGCTCGGGCTGTACCTGTACGAGTTCGATGCCGCCGGCGGCGTCGCCGAGGGGACCGTGATCGAGCTGGTGCTCGAGCGGGTGGTCGCCGCCGCACCCGGTGCCGCCGGCGGCGCGCCCGCGCTCGGCGGCCTGCGCGGTCCAGCGC